>DASVXN010000344.1:0-2683 GCA_036392635.1 Sphingomicrobium sp.
GGCTTCGCCTTCCTCGGACTTCATCGCCGACGGAGCAACGACCGTCGCGACCGTGAAGTCGCGGTCGGTGATCGCCGGGGTCGCGCCCTCGGGCAGCTTCACCTGGCTGATGTGCAGCGAATCGCCGATTTCGAGGCCCGCAAGCGAGATGTGGATCTCGTCAGGGATGTGAGCCGCATCGCAGACCAGATCGAGCTCGTGCTGGACGACGTTGAGCACGCCGCCGCGCTTCAGGCCCGGCGAGGTTTCCTCGCCGTCGAAGCGCACCGGCACCGCGACGGTGACCTTGGTGTGCTCGGAAATGCGCAGGAAATCGACGTGGGTCGGACGGCTGGTGACCGGGTGGAAGTCGACCGCCTTCGGCAGCGTCCGCGTGGTGTTGCCGCCGACGTCGATCATCACGACCGAGTTCATGAAGTGACCCGTCGAAAGCATCTTCGCGAGAAGCTTCTCTTCGACGTGGATCGACAGGGGTTCGGATTTCTGGCCGTACACGACGGCGGGGACCCGGCCTTCACGACGCAGTGCACGGGAGGCTCCCTTGCCAGCCCGGTCGCGCGCTTCGGCGGGCAGCGTCAGCTGTTCGCTCATTTGCTATGCTCCGTTACAGTGAACCCGCCACGCCTCCAGGGATGACCATGGCTGGGAGCGCGCCCACTAGTGCAGGGCGCCCGGAAAAGCAAATTTACGGCCTAGTAGACCCGCTGTGACGGCAGGCCGCGTTCCGCAAGGCCGACGAGCAGGCTGTCGGGGCCGGCGAGATGTCCCGCTCCGACGGCGATGAACACCGTGCCGGGGCTCTGCATCCGCGCGCGCACCCAGTCCGCCCAGCGCGAGTTCCGCTCGGTGAACATCATCCGGTAGGTGTCGGGCGAGGCGGTCTTCAGCTGGCCCAGCATGCGGACGAAGACGCTCTGATCCCCGCGCTTCCAGGCCGTCTGCATGTCCGCCATCGCTCTCGACAAGCCGTCGACCTGCGACGGGGACGCAGCATCATGGTGCGCCTTCGCCTCGGGCGACGGAGCAGGCGGCATGCGGTTGAACATGTCGATCTGAAGCTGGAGCGTTTCGAGGCCCTCGACCGGCTTGCCTTCGGCTTCCGCCGCATGGCGCAGGATCATGTCGGCGCCGTTGTCCACCTGCATGCCGCGCGCGCGGCCGGCGTTGATCGCCATCCGCGTCGTCGCAAGGAACGATGCCGAAGGAGTCACCGACGGCGGCCGGAAGCGCCCAGCCGCCGCCGGCGGCGCCATCGGCTGCTTCTCCGGAATGATCGTTTCGAGGACCAGCTCGTTCGACTCCTCGAACGCGTTCCGGACGCGGTCGCCGAACCATTGCGTGTGGCTGTCGAGCGCGTGGAAGGTCCCGAAGATGTAAACGGTGGTGTCGTCGTCACGGACGACGAAGAGGGCAGGCTCGGCAGGCAGCGGGGATGGTTGCGCAGGCGTCGGCGTTGCGGCGGCAAGCGCGGCAGCGACGAGCAAATTCACCATCCAGTCACCTCCTCGAGGCCGACGGCGCTGACTGGATTGACGCGCTAGCCGCGGTGGACCGCAGCCCTCCGCCCTAATCGCGCATCAGACCCCCCAGCCCGATACCCGGAGAAGATGGTCTCCAAGAGCTTAAGGAATGTCTAGCGAATTCCGCAAAAGGTGAACTTTTTTCGGTGGATAGCCGCTGCATAGAGGCGACGCGCCGGGCTACTGCAGGCGTCGCACCTTGTAGCCGTCGCTCCTCAGCTTCTCGACGACCGAGTCCTTGCCCGCGAGATGGCCCGCGCCAACGGCGACGAGCACGGTGCCGGGCTGCGCCATCCGGCCCTCGATCCACCGCGCCCAGTTCGCATTGCGCTGCTGGAGCAGGAGCTTCCTAATCTCCGGCGATTGCGAAAGTTCGCGGTTGAAGGTCACGGCGATCGCGTTGACGTCGCCCTTGGACCAGGACGACAGCATGCCGCCGAACTCCTTGTCGGTGCTGGCCTGGGGCTCGAGCGCACCCTGCAGGAGGTCGCGCTGGGCTTTTTCAGACATGCGGTCGAAATAGGTGAACTGCTCGACGTTGGTCTCGAGCTGGTCGATCGGCTTCTGCGCCGAGAGGAATTGCTGGCGGAGGATCTCCTCGGGACCGTTTTTGCCGTGGAGGCCCATGTCCTTGAACTGAACGGCCAGCAGCGTGATCGCGGCGAGCCAGGTCTTCATCTGGTTGAACACCTGCTCCGGCGCACCGCTCTTCGCGATCGCGGCGCGCAATCTCCCGACCTTCGCTGGCGGAACACGCTGGGCAATCGGCGGCAGCCCCTGCTTGAAGCCGAGCTGGGCTTCGGCCGCGGCAATGCTTTGCGGGTTTTGCTGGTCGACGATGGTCTCGACTACGAGCTGCTGCGCCTGAGTGACCGCGCGGTCGAAGGCCGGCGTGCGCCACTTCATGTCCTCGGGCAACAGGTGGATGGTGCCGAAGAGATAGATGGTAGTGTCCGGGTCGGAGACTTCCCACAGGGCGGGCCGCGCGGGGGCGCGTGACTGAGCCGGAACGCTTCCGAGGAGCAGCGAGATACCGAGGGCGGCACCGATGCGCCTTACGAGTGACTTCAACATCTATTCTTCACCTTCCGCCTCTCGGTTCGCACGGCGCGCTAGGTGCCGCAAGCTGAACCCCGTCTTGCCCCTCAGCACAGCATCCGCCA
>DASVXN010000345.1:0-1609 GCA_036392635.1 Sphingomicrobium sp.
GACAGCGACCGAGCTGCTCGACTTCTTCGCCGATCGGCTGAAGGTGCAGCAGCGCGAAGCCGGCGTCCGGCACGACCTCATCGACGCGGTGTTCTCGCTCGGTGGCGAGGATGACCTCGTGCGGCTCCTGGCGCGGGTGACGGCGCTTCAGGAGTTTGTGGAGACCGAGGACGGAAGCGACCTGCTCACCGCCTACAAGCGGGCGGCCAACATCCTGAAGAAGGAGAACTGGACCGGTCCCCAGGTAATGAGCTCGCGAGCGGAGCAGGGCATTCCTCAGACCGGCGAGGAAGACCCGCTGGTGCTTGTCGAGGAACCGGGTCTCAGGGAAGCGATCGCCGAGATGGCGTCGGGGCAGGCGGGCGCGGACCTGCCGCAGGAGCGGGCGCTGATCTCGGCGCTTGACGCTGCCGAGCCGAAAGCGGCCGAGGCGGTCGATGCCGAGGACTTCACGGGAGCCATGGCGGCGCTTGCGTCGCTACGCCGGCCGATCGACGACTTCTTCGATCACGTGACGGTCAACGATCCCGACGCTGCCAAGCGCGAGCACCGGCTGAACCTCCTGATGCGCTTCCGCGACGCGGTGAACCGCGTGGCGGACTTCAGCAGGATCGAAGGCTAGTTCAGGGCCGGTCGTCGGCTGGCCCACGAGCAGCGGCGGCGCGCAGGGAGTCCCGTTCGCGATAGTCGCGTTCGCGCTCTTCCCATTCCTTGGCGCGGCGGTCGCGTTCGGCCTCTATCGCCTTCCGGCGCTCCACCTCGCTATTGTACTTGTCGCGCCACTTGCGGCGCCCGCCGGCGGTCAGGAAGATGCCGATCAGCAGGCCGAGCACGAATACGAGGCCGCAGATCGCCCAGAGATTGGGGTCGGTAGTGATATTCATGTCGGCTCCCCAACGGAATGGAACTGCGGCGACTACGCCTGAGCGAGCCGCCGCGTTCCCTGGAGCCTGATCCTCGCGAGCTTAGCCCTTGAGGAAGTTGTCGTGGATCGAGCAGCTTGCCGGACCCAGGATGACCACGAACAGGGTCGGAAGAATGAACAGGATGAGCGGCACGGTCATGATGGCCGGCAGACGCGCAGCCTTCTCTTCCGCGCGCATCATGCGCTGGTGGCGGAACTCGGCCGAGAGCACGCGAAGCGCGCTGGCGAGCGGAGTGCCGTACTTCTCCGTCTGGATCATGGTCGTGACCACGCCGCGCACCGCTTCGAGGTCGACGCGATTGGCGAGGTTCTCGAACGCGTTGCGGCGCTCGTTGAGGAAGCCCAGCTCGATCGCGGTCAGGCCGAACTCGTCGCCGAGCTCCGGATAGGCCTTGCCCAGTTCCCGTGAGACGCGGCCGAAAGCGGCGTCGACGGTCAGGCCGGCCTCGGCACAGATGACCAGGAGGTCGAGCGCGTCGGGCAGGCCCTTGCGGATCGCATGGGTCCGCTTGTTGGCCTTGTTCTTGAGGAACATCTCCGGGCCTTTGTACCCGGCGACCACCAGCGCGGCGAACGCCATGAAGCGCTTCATGCTGCCCCATTCGGGCCACAGGTTGATCCAGTAGATGACGACCACGGCAACGAAGCCGAGCACCAGCGGCAGGATCATCCGCAGGAAGATGA
>DASVXN010000346.1:0-2706 GCA_036392635.1 Sphingomicrobium sp.
TTGCCAAGGCGGGCGAGGCGTCCGCAGTTCCCCTGCCGCGCCCGCTCGTCGGCTCGGCGGAGCCCCATTTCTCCTTTGCCGGCCTCAAGAGCGCCGTCCAGCGTGCAGTCGCCTCAGGCGACTTCCGGAGGGTAGACATCGCGGCGAGTTTCCAGCAAGCCGTCGTCGACTGCCTCGTCGATCGGACCCGCCGCGCGCTCCAGGCGAGCGAGAGTCCGACGCTGGTCGTGGCCGGGGGGGTTGCCGCGAACCAGGCGATCCGGAACGCGCTGACTCAACTGGCGAGTGCCCACGGCCGCGGCTTCAGCGTGCCGCCCGGCTGGCTATGCACAGACAACGCGGCGATGATCGGCTGGGCTGGCGTCGAGCGTTTCTCCGCCGGCAAGCATGACCCGCTCGACGTCCCGGCACGAGCCCGCTGGCCGCTGGACGACAGTGCTGAAAAGGTGCGCGGAGCAGGCGTGAAAGCATGAAGATCGGCGTGATCGGCGGAGGAGCCTGGGGCACGGCGCTGGCGCAAGTCGCAGCGACAGGCGGGCGCGAGACATTGCTCTGGGCGCTCGAACCCGACGTGGTGGACGCCGTCAACAGCCGGCACGAGAACGCCACCTATCTCGCGGGCGTGCCGCTGAACCCGTCGGTTCGGGCGACTTCGGACCTCTCGGAGCTGCAGGGCTGCGATGCGTGGCTCGTCGTCACGCCTGCCCAGCACATGCGGGCGGTGCTCGAACGCGCGACCAACTGCGACAAGCCGCTGGTGCTCTGTTCCAAGGGCATCGAGGAGAAGACCGGTCAGTTGCTGCACCGAGTCGCTAAAGAGGCTTGCCCGAAGGCGAAGGTGGCCGTGCTCTCAGGGCCGACGTTCGCGCATGAAGTCGCGCAAGGTTTGCCCACCGCGGTCACTCTGGCGGCAGAGGATGCCTCGATTGCCGCGCAGCTCCGCGAGCGCCTCGCCCAGCCCACCTTTCGTATCTACGTCACCGAAGACGTTGCCGGCGCGGAAGTCGGCGGAGCGGTCAAGAACGTCCTCGCGATCGCTTGCGGTGTCGTGGAGGGCAAAGGCCTTGGCCAGAATGCGCGTGCGGCGCTCATCGGACGTGGTTTCGCCGAGATGACGCGCTTTGGCGTCGCATTCGGCGCCCGCCGCGAAACGCTCGCCGGTCTCAGCGGCCTTGGCGACCTCGTCCTGACATGTTCCTCGACCAGCTCGCGCAACTATTCGCTCGGCAAGGGCATCGGCGAGGGCCGATCGGCGGCCGAGCTGCTGTCCGACCGCAAGACCGTGGCGGAAGGCGCATTCACTGCGCCGGTGCTGGCGCGCCTGGCACGTGAAAAGGGTATCGACATGCCGATCGTCGAGGCGGTGGACGCCCTCATCTCCGGCCAGGCGAACGTCGATCAGGTGCTCGATGCGCTTCTGACCCGACCGCCCCGCGCAGAAGGCGTCTAGAAATCGATCGCGATGCCCTTCTTCTCCCAGTCGCCGTAGCGAGTGGGATCAGGCCGTTCCTCTTCGCCAGCCGGCGGCACTTCGTCGTGCAGCGGTTCGGGCTCGGGCAGCGGCGGCGACGGGCTCAGATATTTCGGCGGGTCGAGGTGAGCCGGTCGCGTCTGCGTGCGTTTCATGCCTCCAAGATGATCATTGGAACACTCGATGCCAAGCGTTGAAGGCCTCGACACGCGCCACGCCGCGCTCCAGATGCTCGATGCCGTCCTCCGGCGCGGGCAGACGCTGGATGCAGCCGGTTCGTCGGTCCGCAACCTCTCTCCGCAGGACCATGCACTAGCCGTCGCCATCGCCGGCGAGGCGCTGCGCCGCCTGCCGGACCTTGACGACCTGATCGACAGCGCGACCCGCAATCGATTGCCGGACGACAGCAAGGCGCGAATGGTGCTCCGTCTCGCTCTCGCCCAGAAGATTGGTCTGGGGACGCCCGAACATGCGCTGGTTGCAACGGCGCTGCCGCTGGTGGACGGCGGTCCTCGGCGGCTGGTCCACGGCGTGCTCGGCACCCTGCTCCGCCGCGGGGTTCGAAAAATCGACGCGCCGAGATTGCCCGATCAGGTCGAGTTGCGCTGGCGGGCTGCGTGGGGAGATGACGCTGTCGACGCCGCACGGCGGCAGATTGCGAAGAGGCCGCCGCTTGACCTGACCTTTGCGAGTGAAGCCGAGGCGCAGGCCTATGCCGAAGCTCACGGCGGTATCTCTCTCGCTGCTGGGCACGTGCGCGTGCAGAGCAGTTCGGTTACGGAGCTGCCCGGCTTCGGCGAGGGCCGCTGGTGGGTGCAGGACCTGGCCGCATCGCTGCCAGCCCGCCTCGTTCCTGCTAATGCGAAGCAAGTCCTGGATCTCTGCGCCGCGCCAGGTGGCAAGACGATGCAGCTTGCTGCCGCGGGTCATGGTGTCACCGCGGTGGACTCCTCGGCAAGTCGTCTAGGACGACTAAGCGAGAACCTCGAACGCACGCACCTGAAGGTGGAGCTGGTCGAGGCAGACGCGCTCAAGTGGAAGCCGAGGCAGCAGTTCGATGCGGTCCTGCTGGACGCGCCCTGCTCGGCCACCGGCACGTTCCGGCGGCACCCTGAGGTCCTCTACAGGGCCCGTCCCAAGGTCATCGGCGAAGGTGCCGAGCTGCAAGGTGCGCTTCTCGACCGTGCCTCTGCCTGGGTGGAGCCTGGCGGAACGCTCATTTATTCCGTCTGCTC
>DASVXN010000347.1:0-3431 GCA_036392635.1 Sphingomicrobium sp.
CGGATAAAGCCGGGTGCCGCCGGCTGCACTGACCCGCAGCGGATAGCTCACGATTCTCGCGATCGCGGCGCGGTTGCCGTTCCGTACGATGCCTTGAAGGTGCGACAGCGAAGCCGCGATGGCCGGATCAGAGCCGACTGACTTCGACGCGAGCGGCGTTGGGGTCTGAGATCTCTGTGAGCGGATGAGTGTGCCTGTGACCACCACGTCATCCGCCTCCACCTCGGCAGCGCGAGCGGGCGCTGGCGGCGGCGGAGGAGGCGGTGGCGGAGGTGGGGGCGGTGCGGCAGCAGCGACGCTCGTCGTGTCAGCGGCAGGTGCCGGAGCTGACGGCGCCTGGGCGACGGGCGCGTCGAACGGGGCGACATTCTCGGCAGGTGCCCTGGCCGCACCGGCCGGTTTGGCAGGCGCAGGCGGCGGAGAGCTCGGCTGCGGCGCCACCTCCTGAGCAGGCGCAGTCCGGGATGCAGGCGCAACCGCAAGATGGTCTGCGGTCGTCGTACGCGGCTGAGCTGAGCTGTTCTGCTGCGCTGAGGGCGGAGGGTTAGCGGGCGGCGAGCTCCACTGGCGCAGTCCGACCGTTGCGGGGATGAAGACGATCAGCAGAAGGAGCACGGACAATGCCAAAGCGAGCTGCGGCCTGTGCCGAGCTACCCACGGCTTCACTTTGACCTGCGGAGCAGGCGCTTCCTCTGCGTCGAACTTGCGGAGCGCAACCTGGATCGCGGACTCGCGGGCATGAGGCCGCGCCGGGGGTGGGCCGGGTACCCAGCTGGATTGGTCCTGTTCCACCGCCATCGATCGCGTCCTGACCCCCTCGCCGGAGAATAGCGGCAATCGCGCGCACGTCGAAGGAATCCTTGTCAGCCAACCGGCGCACGGGTGCGCGCCGGTCGCCTGAACGATCTTACCTGCCGAGCTTCGCCATCGTGCTCGCACCCTTGGCAGCGCGGACCAGCTGCACGAACTCGGACCGATAGCCGAACTCGTCCCTTCCCTTGGCAGCCGTCGCGATCCGGACGACATCGTCAAAGGTTAGTGCACCACTATACTTTCCACCGCGCAGCAGTTCTGCGAAGCCAGCAACGGCGGCTGCGAAGCGGGCATCCTGCGGACTGCGGTCGAAACTGGTGAATTCGCTACGCCGGTCGATCGGCGTGGAGATCAGCCGGCTCGTGCTGGACTTTGGCAGTTTGTAGCGGATCTTCACGAAGCCATACTCGTCGCTGGCTGAAGGCGCGTGCCTCGCAGACGTTGAGTAACGCAGCGGCTGGATCGTACGGCGTCCGCCGGCTGGAACGATCTCATACAACGCCGTAACCGTCTGGCCGGAACCGACGTCGCCGGCATCGACCTTGTCGTTGTCGAAATCGTCGCGATTGAGCGCGCGCGTTTCGTAGCCGATCAGCCGATACTCGGTGACTGCGGCAGGATTGAACTCGACCTGGATCTTCACGTCCTTTGCGATGGGGAAGAGCGTCGACCCGGCCTCCTCGACGAGCGTCTTCCGCGCCTCTGCCAGCGTATCGATATAGGCGGCCGCGCCGTTCCCATTCTGCGCGAGCGTCTGCATCAGCGCGTCGTTGTAATTGCCCATTCCGAAGCCAAGCACGGACAGGAAGACGCCCTTCCCGCGCTCGCGCTCGATATAGCCCTTCAGCTCATTCTGGTCGGTGATCCCGACGTTGAAGTCCCCGTCCGTCGCGAGGATGACCCGGTTGACGCCCTTGGGATCAAGGTTCGCTTCCGCAAGCGCATAGGCCTGGCGGATACCCTCGGCACCCGCGGTGCTGCCGCCTGCGCCGAGCGAGTCGATGACCGCTTCGATCTTCCGATTGTCGCTGACCCGCGTCGGCTCGAGCGCCGTGCCCGCATATCCGGCATAGGTCACGATCGCGACCGTATCGGATGGCTGCAGCTCGTTGAGGAGCATGTTGAGCGACTGCTTCACCAGCGGCAGCTTGTTCGGTTCCTGCATCGACCCCGACGTGTCGATCAGGAAGACCAAGTTGGCATGTGGCCGCGTTGCGCGGGTGACCGAATAGCCCTTGATGCCGATGCGGACGAGCTTGCGGCCGTCCGACCATGGGCTGGGGAAGACGGCGACATTGGTGCTGAATGGCTGCTCGGCGCTTCGGGGCGTCGCATAGTCGTAGCGGAAGTAGTTGATCAGCTCCTCGCTGCGCACAGCCGCAGGCTGCGGCAGGACGTTATTGTTGAGCGAAGCGCGCATCCATGAATAAGACGCCGTGTCGACATCGATCGAGAAGGTCGACACCGGCTCTTCCTGCACCACCTTGAAGGCGTTCTCCGCGACGCTGGTGAACTTGTCGCGCCCCTCGTCATGGTAAGGCGGAGACCAGTTTTTCGGGACGTACATCCCTGGGGCGGGCGGCGGCGGCGGAGGCGGCGGCGGAGCAATCATCGCGACCGGCGCGGAAGGGTTCATCCGCTGCGCCGCGATGCGGCTTCCCGTCACGACGACGTCCTGCGCTTCTGCCGCAACTGCGGGGCTGGGCGACGTCACAATCTTGTTGTCCGCTGTCGATTTGGCGCATCCGGCTGCGAACAACGCCACGGATGCCAGGGCCAATGCACGATTGCGCTGCATGGCAACTCTCCCTTTCAAGCAGCGCGCAACATTGCCCGCCTGAACCTCTGACGCGGGCCAACAGGGAATCCTTTGAACTTTTTTCTACCTCAGCTGCCGGAGAGGATCCGCCGCACCTCGTGCATGCGCCACGATACGGTATTCTCGGCAACGCCCAGCACCTCCGCGGCTTCGCCATGCGTGAGCTGCTGCCCGGCGACCAGCACTGCGGTGTCGCGGAGGGCAGGCTTGAGCCGCGCAATCGCGCTGTTGAGCCAAATCGCATCGTAGGCATCGCGGCCGTCCGGCGGCTGCGCCAAGCCTGTCAGCACGGTCAGCTTATCGATGATCCCGCCAAGCGAGCGGCGTCTGCGGCGCAGATCGCGGGCGGCGTTGAAGGTGATCCCGGCAAGCCATGTCGAGAACTTGGCCTCGCCGCGGTAGGTCGAGAGCTTCTCGACGAGCGTGCAACAAACATCCTGAGCGATGTCGTCGGCGTCGGCGCGCGATCCCGTCAGCTGCCACGCAAGCCCATGCACCCGATCGTAGTGCCTGCGGAGCAGCGCCTCAAATGCCGAACGATCCCCGGCAACGGCGGCGGCGACGAGGCTGCCATCGCTATCGCCGCTGACGTCCCGCATCCATCACAGCCCCGTTGCTCCCAAGCTCAGGATGCACATCCGGCGAGCACAAGACAAAAGAAAAGGGCCGCTCCAGCGGAGCAGCCCTTCCTTGTTCGTCGGCGAAGACCGGCTGGTTAGCCGAGCATCTCCTGCTCGAGCTTCTTGGCCATCTCTTCGATGTTCTCCGGCGGCCAGCCGGGGATGTCCATGCCGAGGCG
>DASVXN010000348.1:0-2130 GCA_036392635.1 Sphingomicrobium sp.
GGTGGCGGCCTCGGGCGACGTCATCACCGGCACCACCTCAAAGTCGACGATGTCCTGCCAATTGGCGATCCATTCGTCCAGCAACGCGCGATCGTCCGTCTCCATCACCTGGTAGCAGCGCCGCAGGTCGTGCGTCACCCAGCTCGACACGTAGCGCAGGCCCTCGGGCGCGAGCCGCCCGCGCTCGCCGAAGCGCCGGTAGACGGGGCGCGGATCGCCATCGCGGTACGACTCGATCACCATGTAGAGCATTGGCGGCGCCTGTCGGATGAAGGTGAAAAGGAGACCCGGAGGAGCCCGGTTCCTCCGCGGCTCCGCGCCGCCCCCGTGGATGCGCGGAAGCGCAGCGAAATGGCAGCGGCCTCGTCCATATCGTGGCGAGGCCGCTTCACTTCCACCGCGCGCCCAATGAGCGCCCGCCATTCCTCGCGCAGCTTGATCTTCCACCGCGCCCTGGGCACGGGGGCGTTGCCGGGAATCAAGCCCTCCTGACCACCAGGACCGGGCTCCTTCTTCGCCCGGGAGCACCAGGGCTCGCCTTCATCGCTGGCTCCATCGAAAGTCTGCTTCGGATAAGTGCCTGGTGGGTCGGTTCGGCGCGGTGCGAGCGGGAGGCCAAGACGTCTCACCGGATTCGATTGGCCCGCAGGGTTCTCCCATACTCGACCCAGTCCAGGTGCGTGACCGCATCCCCGTCCTTGACGAAGGTGATTTCGGCCGGCCGGATCTTGAAGAAGAACGTGTTCGGCGATTCGGGGAAGAGCTCGGTTTCCTGGTTCGCGGGGATGTCCGCGTACAGCCGGCCGTCGTGGCTGGTTACGTTGAGGACCTGGCGCGGATCGAACTCGAACCGGTACTGCCCGACGTAGGACTCGACGGTCGCCCGGTCGACCGGGACCACGGGATGCGCGCCCGCCCGCTCTTCGGCCAGGGATTTCGCCACGGCGGTTTCGGACGTCCGGGCGCAGTCCACGTCCTGCGTCGGCGCGAACACGAAGTCGCGCAGGAACGCGCACGCAAACGCGTTGTGCACGATGTCCTCGCCGACCGCGTACATGTGGCCGTTCAGGACATCGCTGTTGGCGAACATGATCAGGGACAGGCGTTCGGCCGGGACCTTGACGTAGATCGCGGAGAAGCCGGTGCCCCAGTTGCCGCCGTGCCAGATGATCCGTGCGCCGTTGTAGTCGCGCACGTACCAGCCCAGGCCGTACGGCAGCGGCTGGCCGGCATTGGAGACGAAGGGCGTCCAGGCGCGGGCCTGCGTTTCCGGCTTCAAAAGCACGTGGCGGTCGAGCGCGATGTCGAACTTCGCCATGTCCATCACCGTCGACAGCAAACCGGCGGATGCGCCGAAGAAGTCGATCGGATAGCCGACGTGGACGATCTCGCCGTTGCCGTAGAGCGTGTAGGGCTGCGCCTGCCGCTCCAGCACCTTCGCGTACCGCGCGAGCCGGTCCTGCCCGAGCACGGCCCACCTCGGATCCTTGAGGACGTCGGGGCCGGGCACGCTGCTCGTCATGCCGAGCGGGTCGAGGATCGTCTCGGCCACCACCAGGCGCATCGGCTTGCCGGCGTGCTTCTCGATGACGTTCGTCAGGTACTCGTAATGCGCGGGGTCGTACGCGAAGCGCTCGCCCGGCGGTTCGCTGCCCGCGGTATGGCTGAGCAGGTGCCTGATGCGGATCGCATCGCCCTTGATCTCGCTCGTGTAGTGCGAGGCAGGTTCGTCGAGGTCGAGCTTGCCCTGCTCGACGAGCTGCATCACGAGCGTCGCCGCCACTGGCTTGGTCTCGGACGCGATGTGATAGACAGTCTCCGGCGTGGCGGGGATGCGGTGTTCGACATCGGCATAGCCGAATCCCTTCGCCCACAGGACCTGCTCGTCCTTGAGGATGACCGCGGACATGCCGGGGATGAAGAGGCGCGTTCGGAGCGCTTCGGCCTGCTGCTCGAAACGCGCCACCTGGTCCGCTTCGGGGCCCGACACGGCGTGGGAGAAGGGCGTGGCGCACCCGCCGAGCAGCAGCGACCATGCTGCCATCGCGGCCAATGCCAGCCTTCCGCGATTCCTGATCATCGCACCCTCCAGCCCAGGTGGCCCGCCGGCGCCCACAGGATCAGGCTGTC
>DASVXN010000349.1:0-6417 GCA_036392635.1 Sphingomicrobium sp.
GCCTATAATGAGGCCGGCAGGGCCCTGGTGCTGTGGGGGGCTCTGCAGGTGGACCTCGTTCGCCGTTCGCAGGACGAAGCGGAGCGGCAGACGGCCGACGACCTGCTCGGACTGATCACCCCGGTGATCAAGGGCTATCTCACGGACAAGGGCTTCAAGGCGGCCGTCGAGGCGCAGCAGGTGTTCGGCGGCCACGGCTACATCCGCGAGCACGGGATGGAGCAGTTCGTCCGCGATGCGCGCATCACCCAGATCTACGAGGGCACCAACGGCATCCAGGCGATGGACCTCGTCGGTCGCAAGCTGCCCAAGGACGGGGGCCGCGCGGTTCGGGCCTTCTTCGAACTGGTCGGGCGCGACATCGCCGAAGCGAAGTCTGCCGGCGACCCGGCTGGCGTCGCGGCAGCTCTGGAGCCGGCTCTCGGCGACCTGCAGGCCGCGACAATGTGGCTGGCGCAGAACGGCATGGCCAATCCGGACAATGCGGGTGCCGGCGCTTATCCCTACATGGACCTGATGGGCCTCGTTTCGCTCGGCTGGATGTGGCTGAAGATGGCTGCGGCGTCACAGAGCGCGCTTAATGACGGAGCTGACGACAAGCCCTTCCACGAAGCCAAGCTGGTCACGGCGCGCTTCTACGCGCAACGCGAGCTGCCGCTTTCGAACGCGCTGCGCCGCAAGATCGAGGCCGGCGCGGAAACGCTGATGCAGCTGCCCGAAGAAGTCTTTTAGAGATAGGATTGAAGAAACTGACTTAGGTGAGTCGGTTAACGGTCACTTCGGTGCTATCGATTTAATCTCGATTCAGCGACTCGCAGTAAGCGCATTGTGCAGCTTGCCATCGGGGGGTGGCCGCAATGGAAGCAGAACTGGCTTATTACCGACGAAGATCAGCCGAAGAGGCCGCGGCGGCCGCTGCTGCGCCAGACACGCGCGTTCGCCGGGTCCATCTCGACCTGGCTCGCCGCTATTCGGACCGGATCGCCACGATCGAGATGCAGCAGTCCCGTCTGCACCTGAGGCTCGTCACCGCCGCCTGAGGACGCCGCCGTTGCTCGCGGACATCACTAGCAAACAAGGTAAATTTCCGGGCAACCACAAGCTTTCAACGAAAGTGAAGGTGCCGTGACGCATTGAGGCCTCCTCGACATTCAAGTGGGGAATCAAGATGCGTTTGAATATTTGCCTCGCGGCGCTTGCCGCCACTCTCGTTGCTACGCCCGCCTTTGCCCAGGTGGCGCCGAGCTTCCCGACCGACAGCGCCACGGCAACCGCTCGCGGCACCGTCCTTCAGAACCACAGCCTCGTCAACGCGACGAGCCTGGACTTCGGTATCGTCACCGTCGACACGGCGACTGGCGGCAGCGTTTCGATCTCGGCCGACCAGAATGCCGTGCGCACGACCGGCGGCGCCGGTGGCGTGACGCCGCTGCCGAGCACCTTCACGGCGGCTCGCTTCGACGGCCTTGCCGCTCCGCTCGAGACGGTCGGCCTGACGCTCACGGGCCCGAGCGGTGGCGTGATCACCAGCGCGGCGAATGACTCGATCAAGGTCACGAAGCTGTATGTCGACCAGAACAACAGCATGACCCGCCAAGCCAACAGCAGCGGCGGCTTCACCGTCTATGTCGGCGGCGACTTCGATCTGGCGGCGAACCAGGCGGCGGGCGTTTACAGCGGGACTTTCCAGCTGACTGCCGAATACCAGTAAGCGTTTCGACTTAGTCGAGGAGGGCGGCTCCGCAGGCTTCGGCTTGCGGGGCCGCTTTTCTTTTCAGCAACTTACCCTTCGTTACGGGCACGACGAAACGAGCCAACTACAGGACGAGGCCTGACGCGGAACGGCTGCTCAGGCGTTGTGTCGGACAGATGACTCCAGTGAACGAATGGAGGATTGAGTCATGACGAAGACCCTGATCGCGCTTGGCGCGGGCATTGCAGCCATTGCGACTGCGACGCCGGCATCCGCGCAATATTACGGCAGCCAGCCGTACGGCTACAACCAGCCCTACGGTTACAATCAGTCCTACGGCTATGGTCAGTCCTACGGCTATAACGCCTATGGAACGAACACGAGCGTTGCCACGCAGCAGTGCACCGCGGCAGTGCAGAGCCGTCTCTATAACCGCCAGACGATCGGCGGCATCCTGGGCGCCATCCTTGGTGCGAACACGCAGGGCCAGGTGCTGGGCGTGACCCAGGTCAGCCCGCGCGGTGACGGCACCATGACGGTCCGTGGTATCGCAAGCAGCGGCCGCTATGCCACGAACGGCTACGGACCCTACGGCGTCGGCGCCTACGGTGCGCTCGGCTACAACAACTACGGCGCAGGTGCCGACCTCGGCTTCCGCTGTCGCGTTGCGCCCAATGGCGCCGTGTACGACGTCAGCATTCACCGCCGTTAAGCGACTGAGCGTTAACGGAAATAAGAGAGCGCCGGTTCACGCCGGCGCTCTTTTCTTGTGTGCTCGGTTCAGCCAATGGTCAGGAGGCACTGACGATCACGGGCATGATGCCCGGGGTCGGCGGGACAAGCCGATTGGCGGCGAGCAGGGTTGAAGATTAGAAATGGGAGAGCTTGTGCGGGGCAATGTGCGGTTGAAAACCATCGTCGGCGCCGGGAGTGCGCTCCTTGCGATCGCCGTCGCTACGCCGGCGATGCTTGCGAGCACTCCGGTCAAGGCGGCAGCGCCGGCCGGGCCGGTCGCTCTGGAAGTTGCGGATTTCTACCGGAGCCGCGGCGGAGCCCCGCTGTGGTTCGGTCCGAATGCTGGTGCTGCGGCACCGGCCCTGCTTCAGCTGCTCGCCACTTCGCAGGCCGATCACCTCAATCCGCGCCGCTACAACATCCGTGGGCTGCAACGCGCCATTGCCGAGGGCCAGAGCAGAAACCCGGCCGCGGTCCAGCGCGCGGAAGTGATGCTCAGCACCGCCTTCGTGACCTATGCGCAAGACCTCAAGCATGATCCGGGCGTCGGGGTGGTCTATGTCGATCCCGAGCTGAAGCCGACCCCGCCGTCGGCCGCGGAGTTGCTGACCGCAGCGTCGCGTGCGTCTTCGCTCAGCGATTATGTCCAGCAGATGCGCTGGATGAACCCGATCTACGCAAAGCTCCGGCAGGCGCTGGCGAGCCGCGTCTACTCGAACCCGGCGCAATACCGGCTCCTGTCGCTCAACCTCGAGCGGGCCCGGGCGCTGCCGTCGGGCAACGGCCGCTTCGTCATCGTCAATCCGCCCGCTGCGCGCCTGTACATGTACGAGAACGGGCAGGTCGTGGACTCCATGCGTGTCGTCGCGGGGCGGACCGATCCCATCGCGCAGACGCCGATGATGAACGCGTTCATCCGCTTCGTCGCGCTCAACCCCTATTGGAACTCGCCGCCGGATATCACGTCCCGGAAGCTCGCTCCGACGATCCTTAAGGAGGGGCGCTCCTACTTTACCAAGCGGGGCTACGATCTCGTCGACCAGTTCGGTCCGAACGCACGCGTGCTCGACCCGATGTCGGTCGATTGGCACGCGGTCGCTGCAGGCCGGGTGCAGGTCAAGTTGCGCCAGCGACCCGGTCCTGCGAACTCGATGGGGAAGATGAAGTTCATGTTCCCCAACGAGCAGGGGATCTGGCTGCACGACACGCCCGAGCGCGAGAAGATCGAGGACGCCGGCCGGCTCGAGAGCAACGGCTGCGTCCGCCTGGAAGATGCAGCGCGTTTCGCCCGCTGGCTGTTCAACGGCCGCCCGCCGCGCACGCAGGGTGCAAGGCCCGAGCAGAAGGTCGACCTGCCAACGCCGGTGCCGCTCTACATCACCTATCTGACGGCGGTGCCGAGCGGAACGTCGATCGTCTATTTCGACGACTTCTACGGGAAGGATCGCAATCTGACGCGGCAGTTCGCCGCGCGCTAGCCGGCGACGCGCTGACCGAAATGGCTCGTCCGCATCGGCGGATGGGCGGGTTTTTCCTTCTTCGGCGCAAGACGGGCGAGGTCGAACTGATGCTCGAACTTCAGGCCGAACTTCCCGGCCTGAGCCCAGCGCACCGTGCCTCGAACGGGCCCGGCACCGACGATGTCGATGGTCATCTCGGCGCCTGGCGCGACGGCGACGTCGCAGTCGACCAGCGCGCCCATCGACGAGATGTTGCGAAGCTTCAGCTCCACCGTCTCGCCGCCCACTGAGGCGAGCGCGCGGCGCATCAGGCGATGACGCGGCTCGCGCACGCAGGCGAAGCCCGCTGCCTCCAGCGTGACGCTGTTCGCGATGTGGCGCGCGGTCTCCGCGGGCTCCGGCTTCCCGAAGATGTAGCCCTGGACCATGCTGACGCCGAGCTCTCGGATCAGCTGCAGGTCGTCGTGCGTCTCGACGCCCTCCGCACAGGTATCCATGCCGAGCGTGTCGGCGAGCGTGACGATGGCGCGGATGATTGCCGAGTTGCGATTGGTCGTTGACGCCGCGCCGCGGACGAAGCTCTGATCGATCTTGATCTTGTCGAACGGCGCCTTCTTCAAATAGCCCAGCGAGCTGTAGCCTGTTCCGAAATCGTCGAGCGCGAGACGGACGCCGAGATCCTTGAGCTTGGCGAAGGTCTCGTCCGTCGTATCGCCCTCTGCGAGGAAGACGCCCTCGGTAATCTCCAGTTCGAGCCGTGCGGCACGGACGCGGGTTTCCCGGAGATGCTTGGCGACGACCTGCACAACGTTGGGGTCGTTGAACTGGAGAGGCGACAGGTTGACCGCGACGCGCACGTGATCGGGCCAGTTCGCGGCTTCTTCCAGCGCGGTCCGCAGCACCCACTCGCCGATCCCGGCAATAAGGCCGGCTTCTTCCGCCAGTGGGATGAATTTAGCCGGAGAGACCGCGCCGCGCGTCGGATGCTGCCAGCGCACGAGCGCCTCGAAGCCCGAGACCTCTTCGCCCGCTGCGCCGACGATCGGTTGATAGTGGACCGAGAGCTGGTTGCGCTCGATCGCCTGCCGCAGGTCGTTCTCGAGCAGCTGACGCTCGGCCGCCTCGCTGTGCATGGAAGGTTGGTAGAAGCAATGCTTGCCGCGTCCCGCACCTTTAGCGGCGTAGAGTGCGAGGTCGGCGTTGCGGACCATGGCGTCCGCGCTCGCCCGGCCCGGGTCGCCGATGACGACGCCGACGGACGCGCCGATCGTCACCTTGTAGCCTTCGATCATGTAGGGTCGCGAGACCTGCTCGATCAGCGTCCTTGCGAGCGATTCCAGGAGTCCAATGTCCACCGTGCCAGGGAAGATCGCCTGGAACTCGTCGCCGCCAAGCCGCCCGACCTGCCCGTGATTACCCATCACGGACTTCAGCCGCTCGCCGACCTCGCGCAGCAGCGCGTCGCCGACGGGGTGGCCGAGCGTGTCGTTGACGTTCTTGAAGCGGTCGAGATCGATCATGAAGAGCGCGCAGCCCTTCTGGCGGTGCGCGGCGTTGCGAAGCGCTTCGTCGAGCGTCTGCCGCATCATGGCGCGGTTCGGCAGGCCGGTGAGCGAGTCGAACCGGGCGAGCCGCGAGATTTCGCGTTCGGACTTGCGTTGCTCGGTCAGGTCCGTGCCGATGCCGCGGAAACCGAGGAAGCGCCCACGATCGTCGAACAGCGGATTGCCGGACAGCGACCAGTGAACGTCCTGCTCGCTAGCGGGCCGCACGACCACGTCGGAGAAGGGGAAGCGGGCGGACAGATGGAAGCCGAGCGTCTTGCCCTCCTCCATCTCCGACCCGTTATCGACTGACAGCAGGTCGGTGAACTGACGGCCGAGCAGCGCCTGCGGGTCGCACTGGAAGTCCTCGGCAAGCTGTCCGGAAACGTAGGAAAGGGTCCCGAGCGCGTCCGTTTCCCAGAACCAGCCGCGGCCGCTGTTCTCGAACTCGTCGACGAAGTTGAGCGCCTTCTTGGCCTGCCACTCGATCGCTAGACGGCTGCGTCCGGCGAAGATTGTGCGCTGCGTAGTGAGCACGCTGTAGCCGACCATCAGCAGCGCCATGCTGTTGATGGCGAGCGTAACCTGAAGGTCGCGTGGGAAGAGGGCCGTCGTCGACAGCGCGACGAACGCGTTGACGATCGCCAGCGGTGGCGCCGGAACGGCGACGATCGAGCCGACGAAGAAGCCGGCGCACATCGCCAGCGTGACGAAGGACGGATCGGCAACATTCAACGTCCCCGCAGCGACGCTCGCGATGGTCCAGCATGCGCCCGTCGCCCCGAGATAACCGCACAGGATCCTGACGACGGTGTGAGGCGTCAGCTGCAGCTTGCGCCAGAAGAGCATGAGCGCCGCTCCCGCACAGTCCAGCGCGAGCGCGACGAGCAGCGGCACGACGATGCTGGCCATCGACACCGCGCTGTCGGCGGGGCTCAGCTGGAAGAGGAAGCTGATGGCGATGATCAGGTGGCCGGCAAGCACC
>DASVXN010000350.1:0-4100 GCA_036392635.1 Sphingomicrobium sp.
TGACATCGACCGGTGTCACCGCCGGAGTTTTCGGCTTCCTGGCAGCGCACGAGATGATCCACAGCGCCGACCGGCGCGAGCGCGCGCTCGGCCTGACGTTCCTGGCGAGCGTCTTCTACATGCACTTCCGCGTCGCCCACATCTTCGGCCATCACAGGCATGCGGCGACGCCGGAGGACGCCGCCACGGCGCGGCTCGGAGAAGGGCTCTACGCTTTCCTGGGACGCACCATCCCCGGGCAGTTCCGGGAGGCGTGGAGGTCTGAGCGGAGGCGCCTGCGACGGCGAGGCCGGCAGCCTCTCCGTCCGGGCAACCGCGTAGCCCTCTATGCCTTGATAGAGCTGGCCATCATGGCCGCCCTTGCCTTCATCAGCTGGCGTGCCCTGGCATTTGTCTTCGGGACGGCGGCCATCGCCGTCGTGCTGCTCGAATCCTTCAATTACGTCGCTCATTACGGCCTCACCCGCCAGTCGCTGCCCGGCGGACGGTACGAAGCCCTCGGCCCGCAGCACTCCTGGAACAGCGGCCGGTGGATGAACAATGCGGCGCTGTTCAACATGGGGCGGCACAGCGACCACCACCGCAAGACTACCCGGCCGTTCGACCAACTGACGGCCGTCAACGACCAGGCCGAACTGCCCTTCGGCTATGCCGGCGCGATTCTGACGGCCTTCATCCCGCCGCTCTGGCGCCGGATCATGGACCCGCGCGCCGCCGCGGCGATGGGCGGTTACTTGCCTTCGGAGCCGTCGGTTCCGGTCAGATAACTCGGCGCCATCACTGACGGTGCCTTGGTCGCGGGCTTCGCCGGCTGGAGCAGCTTCAGGTTGAACTTGCCGGTGAACTGACAACCGAACTGCGTTCCCTTGGTCCAGCGGACTTCGGCATCGACCAGCCCGCCCGCTGCGAAGTCCAGCTGCACGCGAGCGCCGACGGGAAGCTCCTCCCGGCACTCGACCAGCGCGCCGCCGCTCGAGATGTTGCGCAGGCGGGCGCCCTTCACCTGGCCGTTGTAGTGGAGCAGCGCTGCGCGGATGATCCGCAGGCGCGGCTCGCGGGCCGGGAACTGCGCTTCCGGACGGTCGATGGCCCCCTTGCCCGCAAGCTCGCGAGCCTCTTCGGCAGGCATCGGCTTGCCGAAGAAGTAGCCCTGGATCAGCGAGCAGCCGAGGCTGCGGACGAGTTCGAGCTCCTCCTGCGTCTCGACGCCCTCGGCGGTCGTCTTCATCTGCAGGTCCGAACCGAGGCCGACCATGGCGCGAATCAGCGCGGCGTTGCGATTCCCCGGTTCCGAGGCGCCGCGGACGAAGCTCTGGTCGATCTTGATCTTGTCGAAGGGAACCCGCTGCAGATAGCTGAGCGAGGAATAGCCGGTGCCGAAGTCGTCGAGCGCGAGCTTGAGCCCGATCGCCTTCAGGCTGCTGATCATCTCGTGGACGTGCTCGTCATTGTTGAGGAACACGCCTTCGGTGATCTCGAGCTCGAGGCGGTGCGCAGGCAGGCCGGTCTCGTTGAGCACTGCGCGAACTGTGGCAGGCAAGGACGGCAGTTTGAACTGCACCGGCGAGAGGTTGACGGCAACGGACGTGTGCGCCGGCCACTGCGCCGCCTCGGCGCAGGCAGTGCGGAGAACCCATTCGCCGATCTCGTTAATGAGGCCGATTTCCTCCGCGAGCGGAATGAACTGCACGGGGCTGATCGGCCCGTGATCGGGATGGCTCCAGCGAATGAGCGCCTCGAAGCCCGTCACCGCCTCGCTCACTGCATCGACGCACGGCTGATAGGCGAGATGCAGCTGGCCCTTCTCAAGCGCAACGCGGAGATCTGACTCCATCAGCTGCCGCTCTCGCGCTGCTTCGTGCATCTCCGCGGCGAAGAAGCGGTAGCAGCCCTTCCCCGCCGCCTTGGCAGCGTAGAGCGCAAGGTCGGCGTCGCGCATCAGATCGTCGGAGGTGCGGTCGTCGTAGTCCGAAGTGACGATGCCGACCGACGCGCCGATCGACACCGCCGTGCCGTTGATCGTGTACGGCCGCGACAGGCTGTCGATGATGCCTTGGGCGAGCCGCGACAGCTCCTTCTTGTCCGATGTGTTGGGCAGCACCACTTCGAATTCGTCGCCACCGAGGCGGCCGACCTGACCCGCGTCGCCGATCACATCCTGAAGGCGCAAGGCGACGAGCCGCAGCAGGGTGTCGCCGGCGGGATGCCCAAGCGTATCGTTGACGGCCTTGAACCGGTCGAGATCGAGCAGGAACATCGAGCAGCGATGCTTGCGCCGGACCGAGCCGACCAAAGCATCGTCGAGCGCCCGCCGGAGTGCCTGCCTGTTGGCAAGACCGGTCAGTGCGTCCTGCCGGGCAAGGCGGTCGAGCTCCACCTCCGACTGACGCATCTTCGTCAGGTCCGACGCGAAGCCGCGGAAACCAAAGAATCGACCGATCTCGTCGTGAACAGGGCGGCCGGAAATGGACCACCAGATCTCGTTCTTGGTCTTGGCCCTGACGATCAGGTCCTGGAACGCGACGTGGGACGATAGATAGAATCCAAGCGTCCGTTCCGAGGTCGCAGAACCGTCGGCGGTCTCGGTCGAGATCAGGTCGGTGAACGGCCGCTCGATCAGGTCGGCGGTCTCGCGCCCGAGCGCGGAGGCCACGCTCTCGCTGATATAGGTCAGCGCCCCGTCCCTGCCGGTCTCCCAGAACCAGCCCTTCTCGCTGTTCTCGAATTCCTGGATCAGGCCTTCGGCGCGGGAGGTCTGAGGGCGCGAGTCCTCCTGGGCGGAACTGCCCCCGCTCCTCAGAATTCGCCTGATGCCTTCCAAGATCGACTCCCTGTTCGGATGAGTCCTGCGCCAACATGATTGATATTCCGTTAGGGTTTCGCGGTCCGATGACCGGAACCGCGCGGAGTTCGGCGGATTGGCGCCCGCATGACCGGCACCGCATCTTTCCTCTTCGACCTCGACGGTACCCTCGTCGACAGCGTCTACAATCACGTTCGCGCCTGGCATCTCGCGCTGAAGGAGGAAGGCCTCGACCTCTCCGTCTGGCGCATCCACCGCAAGATCGGGATGAGTGGCGGCCTGTTCACCGCGCAGCTGCAGCGGGAGATCGGCCGCCCGATCGACGAAGAGACGACGCAGCGCCTGCGCGACCGTCACGCCGAGCTCTTCCGCGAGATCTCGAAGGACGTGCCGCCGCTTCCGGGAGCCGTCGAGCTCCTCCGCGAACTCACCCGCCTCGGCCTTCGCTGGGCGATCGCGACGAGCGGCCGGATGCGGACCGCCGAGATGAACCTCCAGAGCCTTCAGATCGACATGGAGACGTCGACCATCGTCACCCGCGACATGGTGAAGTACGCCAAGCCCGATCCCGACCTCTTCGTCGAAGCGGCCCGGCGGCTAGGGACGACCCCGCAGGGCAGCTATGTCATCGGCGACAGTATCTGGGACATGATCGCAGCGGCTCGATGCGGAGCGCTCGGCATTGGTCTCCTCTCCGGCGGCTACGGGCAGGAGGAGCTTGAGCGCGCCGGAGCCTTGCGCGTGTACGCAGACCCCGCCGACATGCTGGAGCACCTCGACGAGATCGCCCCGCGCGCGGGGGACTGACGCCTGCAACCCGCTTGCCGGAGCAGCCCGGAGCAGCCACAGTGCGGCCGAGCGGTCGGGGGGATCTGCCGGAGTGTTTCTGTCTACCAAACCGCTTCGGGGCAGCCAGGCGGCAAGCGCCGAAGGCCGGGTCGTCGACCGCTTCCGCCGTCTCTCGATGTGGCTGATCCTTGTCAGCGCCCTCGTCGCGCTCGTCATGACGGTCGCCTTCAGGGTGCGGGTAGACCCGACCGGCACCTACGCCCTCGAATGGCTGATCGCCGCATTGCTGCTGGCATCGCGCATGTGGTGGGACGGGAGCGATCACCAGCGGATGGCCGATGCCTGCGGCACCGTCGGTACCGTCGCGCTCGGCGGCATGGCTTGCGGCGCGATCGCCATGCTGGAGCTCAGGCTCGGCTTCCCGCTGGCCGACGTAGCGCTGCGCAAGGCGGACCTCGCACTGGGGATCGACGGCGTCGCGATCGTCGACCGGCTGGAGCGGACGGGT
>DASVXN010000351.1:0-4196 GCA_036392635.1 Sphingomicrobium sp.
CCGGCGGTCACGGGCTTGCCGGCATGTTCGGCCAGTGGCTCGGGACTCCCGTCCTCGCGAGTGTTGCGGAACACCAGCACGTCGCCAGTGCGACCTTTCGCTTCGACGCCGGTGCGCACGAAGGCGGTCTCGCCGCCCTCATAATCTTCGTTGAGATAGATCAGCGCGGTCCACAGCCGCTGGATCTCCGCCCCGTCGACGAAGTCGAAGTGAGGACGATACTCCTGCCCCGGATAGTAGCGCAGCGCCTGCAGCGGCTCGCCAGCCTCGTAGGGCGTGCCCGTCACTGCAGCGATGCGGCGGTTCAGCGCATGGATGGCCGGGTCCTCGATCAACCAATGGAACGCCGCGCCGTCCGATGTGCGGATCGTGTCGCGCACGAGCCGGCGCTGACCGTCATAGACCATCGAAGGGCGGAAGCCGTCCTCGGCCATGTCGATGAGGTAGGCGCATTCGGTCTTGCTCAGCACGCCGCGATAAAAACGGGCGTAGGGTTCATCGGAGACGTGCTCAGCGGCCGGCGTGGTCCGCGGATCGCCGTTGGCGTCGAGGTCCATCGATCGAACGAGGTCGAGCGCGCGCTGGCGACCGGGCAGCTTCTGCGCTTCCACTCCCAGCCGATGAAGCGCGGTCGTCCAGTCACGCTTGCCGGCGACGCCATTGCCGAGCAGGTTCGTGACGAGCAGGTTCGCCTGCGTGTGGCCCAGCGACGCCGCATATTCGAAAAGCAGCCGTCCGCGAGCGGGGTCCTGCGGGAGCGACGTGCCGCTCCACGTCATGTCCGCCAGCACGAACAGCGCTTCGGGCTGTCCGCTCGACGCCACTTGCCGGAGCAGCTCGACACCCTCGTAGGTGCGGCCTGCATCAAGCAGGCGGAGGGCGTCGTCGAGTGTCTGCTGGGTCATTGAATTCAACCGATCAGTGGTGAGGGGAGGGTCATGGGAATGCCGGCATGCTGTGCCAGCTGTTCGGCCCAGGTGACCACGATGTCGATCTCGCGGGCGTGGATCGCTTTGCCGCGATCCTGCTCCTCCTCGCGCTCCTTGCCGGAGTAAGCGCTCCGGTCCTTGCTGTGCGTTCGGAACGCCGGGCCGTTCGCAACTGCTTCGGGATCGAACTCGAGGCCCAGCAGGCTCGCCATGGCGGAGAGGCACTCAACAGGGCGCGCAATCAGCGTTTCGCTGTCGAGAGTTCGGAGACCCCGACGCTGCTGAGCGGATTCCGCAAACAGCGCCTGCTGGGCCAGCCAGCTGACGGCGCCGGCCTGCAGGTCGGTCTGCCGGTAGAGATCCTCGTCGCTGAAGCCGAAGCGCTGCATCTGCCCGAGGCTGATCATCTTCCACATGAGGTCTCTCACCCAGGCTCGCCCCTCGATGTCCTTGCGCGCGATGGAGCCCAGGAACGTTCCGAGCGGTGCATGGAGGAACAGGCCCTTCAATTGCGGCCGCATCGCGGTGATCAGCGGGATCAGCGGGTTGAGCAGGTTCGACGGCTTGATGACGTTGACCTCGCCCGCCGACAGTGGACGCGCGAGCAAGAGCAAGGCGATGTCGGCGGCTGCGGCAACCTGCCGCGGGTCTCCCCGCCGCAGCTGGAGTCCGACGACGTCGTTCAGAATTTGCGGTTCCTTGAGGCCGAAGGACACGCCAGGGATGTCGAACGCTCGAGCAAGTAGCGTGGAGCAACAATAGGCCGAGTGAAAGATCATCGGCGCTGCCGGCAGCGATCGCTTCCGCACTTCCGCGAGACAGTCGGTGCGCGAGAAGGCCGCGAGCGGCGCATCACCGATCTCGAAGTCCGTCAGGAAGGTGATGCCCTGCTGCACCTCGCGCGGAACGAAGCGAAACTGGATCGCATCCTGCGCCTCGTCATAGCGGTGGGCGAGCCAACGGCCGTCGCTGATAAGGTCGTGCAAGGCTGGCGTGTCGCTGCGCATCGCCGGCTTCTTGGGCACTGGCGACGCTGCCCGCAAGTCACGCCCTTGACCCCTCCGCCATTCGGCACTCATCTGTCGCCGTGACGACCAGTGTGGAACAGCATCTCGCGCGCGCGGCGCAGGCGCAGCAGCAGGGCCGGAAGGCTGATGCGCTGGCCGAGTTGCAGGCTGCGCTTCGCCTTAGCCCAGAGCATCCGGCGGTCCACAACAGTCTCGGGATCGAGGCGCTTGGGAGAGACGACCCAACGGCGGCGCGAGAGCATTTCGAGATCGCCACACGCACCGATCCAGGTGCCGCCGCGCTGTGGCTCAACCTCGCCAAGGCACATCGGCTTGCGGGCGACGACGATGGCGAACGCGCGGCGTTGGAAGCAGCTCTCGCAACCGACCAGCGCCACCTGATGGCGCTCATTCGTCTGGCGGAGCTGCACGAGCGGCGCGGCGAGGTGGCCGACGCGACCGTGCGGTGGGCAGGGGTGAAGGCGCTCTCGGCGGGTCACCAAAATCCCCCCGCCGATCTGCGCGCCATCTTCGACCATGCCAGCGCCTTCCTGGATCGCCGCAGCATGGCGCTCGCCGATGCACTGGAACGAGATCTCGCCGCCGAATTCGAGCAGGCAACGGCGCGTGACCAGCGCCGGATCATGGCTGCGCGCGATCACATGCTCGGCCGCAGGCAGATCTACCCCAACGTGTGCCACGGCATGCACTATCCGTTTTTGCCGGCGGACGAATATTTCGATCGCGAGCATTTCCCCTGGCTGGCGGACCTCGAGGCGCAGACGGAGGTCATCCGCGGCGAAGTGATCGAGCTGCTGTCTTCTGCCGACCCCGGGCTCTCGCCCTACGTGACCATGCCGCCCGGAACGCCCCGGAACCTCTGGAGCGACCTCAACAACAACGCGGCATGGAGCGCGCTCCACCTGTGGAGGGATGGCGAGCGGATCGAGGGCGCGTGCGTCAAGGCGCCGAAAACCGCAGCGATCGTCGAGAAGTTGCCGCTGGCGGACATTCCCGGGCGTGCACCGACCGTCTTCTTTTCGATCCTCCAGGCGGGCAAGCACATCCCGCCGCACACCGGCGTTACCAACACGCGGACGATCATCCACCTGCCCTTGGTCGTGCCGCCCGGCTGCGAGTTCCGCGTCGGCGGCGAGACTCGCCCCTGGCAGCAAGGTGAGGCCTTCGCCTTCGACGACACGATCGAGCACGAAGCGTGGAACCGGAGTGATCAGGACCGCGCCGTCTTAATCCTTGACTGCTGGAATCCGCACTTGAGCGAGCACGAGCGCGCCATGATCAGGCGGCTCTTCGCCGTCGCGGACGCACAGAAAAACCTTTGAATCAAGGCGATCGGTTCGGCGTCCCAACAACTTCAGCAAGAAGTAAATGGAAGTGTGGCGAAATCGTCACAGGTCCTTAACGAAAGTTCGTCTTCCCCCCTCTCAGCCGTTGTCTCACAATGAGGGTCGCGCCTAGGCGGCCTTCCTGCGGTGACCACCGCGTGTGATTCGTAAAGGGCGCCGGCACGCCTCAGGCCGGAAGAAAGGGAGAACCATGACAGTATCGAACGTACGCGCCGGAACCGCGCTGCGGGCTGGTAGCGCATTGACGGCGCTGGCCTTTGCCGCCCTGATCGCAACACCGGCGATGGCGCAGGACCAGGGTGCGACCACGCAGTCCAGCGACCCGACCAAGCAGGATCAGGCAACTTCGAACGCGCCTCAGGCTGGCACGAATGCGCAGCCCGTTCCGGTTGAGAACGCCAACGCCGGCGCGGCCCAGGAAGAAATCGTCATCACCGGCACCATCTTCCGCCGGACGAACACCGAGACCCCGTCGCCCGTTACCGTGCTCTCCTCGGAGAGCCTCGCACGCCGTGGCATCACCAACGTGTCGGACGCCGTCCGGTCGATCTCGGCCGACACCAGCGGCTCGATTCCGAACGCGTTTGCGGCCGGCTTCGGTGCGGGCGCCTCGGCTCCCTCGCTTCGCGGTCTGACCGTCAACTCGACTCTGACCCTGGTCGATGGCCAGCGCGTCACGAACTATCCGCTGTCGGATGACGGCCAGCGTTCGTTCGTCGACCTCAACACCATGCCGCGCGTTTCGATCGAGCGCGTCGAAGTGCTCAAGGACGGCGCATCGTCGACCTACGGCGCCGACGCGATCGGTGGCGTCGTCAACGTCATCCAGCGCAAGGTCTTCAACGGCCTAGACGCGACGCTCGAGGGCGGCACGTCGCAGCATGGCGGCGGCA
>DASVXN010000352.1:0-5711 GCA_036392635.1 Sphingomicrobium sp.
ATGACGATGTTGGTGAGCATCCGCCCCTCGGGCTGGCTCGGCCATTCGCCCAGCGAGTCCCGCGCCAGCATCACCTGGCCGACGATTTCCGCCGGCTCGAGGTTGCGCACGAGTGCCATCGTGCCGGTGTGGCAGAAGCGGCAGTTGAGCGTGCACCCGACCTGGCTCGAGACGCAGAGCGTTCCCCGATCCGCGTCCGGAATGAACACCATCTCGAAGTCATGGCCGTCGTGGGTCTTGAGCAGCCACTTGCGCGTCCCGTCCGACGACACCTGCGCCTCGACCACCTCGGGGCGGGAGATGACGAAGCGATCGGCGAACCAGCCGCGCTGCGGCTTGGCGACGTCGCTCATCTGCAGGAAGTCGGTGACGCCGCGATTGTAGATCCAGTGCCACAGCTGCTTGGCGCGCAGCTTCGCTTGCTTCGGCTCCAGGCCCGCAGCCTCAAGTTCCTGACGAATCTGGTCCTTGGACAAGCCAACCAGTTCCACGCGGCCATCGGCGCGCGGCTGCATGGCCCGTGGCACGGGCACAGGGTCGACGGCGCCCGGGATGGGCATGAGGTTGGTATCGGCGCTCATAGGATGCGCGCTAAATAGTGATGATCAGCGGATTTTGCCAGAACCCCTGAGCGCACAACGCCCGGCCGCCGCATCGATCGCCGTCGGCGCCCCGTCGAGAAGGTAGGGATCGGAAAAGCGCACCCCCGCGGCGTCGCGGCTAACGATGCTCATGGTCGTCCCGCTGCGCAGCGCCGATATGATCGCATCCGCCTGGGCGGGACCCCGGCTCCAAGCCCAGCCGCCACGCGTTGCAAGCAGGAATGGCTGGTTGCCGACGTTCAGCATCACGCTCGCATCGCCCCGCGGCATCCGGCTCAACTGCACATGGAACTCGCCCCAGCGCCGATGGTCAGGCGTGAAGCTAACGCCGGCAATCGCCTGCACCTTGTTCTTGGGCGCGATCTTCTGCGAGCGCGACAGCGCTTCACAGACACCGCCCCGATCGATCGCAACCCACGCGCCGCGAGCGAACACGACTGTTCCGCTTGCCGCCGCAGGACTCGCGAGAGCGGCAGTCCAGAGCAACGCAAAAACTCGCGCGCGCCGAGCAGGCACGTGCCGGCGGATTGTCCACAACGGAGACTTAACCAACCGAACTTGTCGTTTAACTATCGTTATGTCATCTCTCCGCTCGCTCGGTTTGTTCTGATTCGTCGCAGGGGACCTATGAACCGAGCCAATCGCGCACAGCCTAACGTCACTTCCCCGGCTCGCTAGCCCCAGTCCCCCTGATGTCCATTGCCGATGTCCTCAGCCGCTTTGCGGCCGAGCTGGCGCTGTTCGCCGGTGCCGGGTTCCTGCTGTTCGCCGTCAACGACCTCATCGTCGACCTCATCTACTTCACGCGGCGGCTTTGGCGCGGAGTGACGATCTACAGCCGGCACCAGCGCGCCTATGCGAGCTATTACGTCTTCAACAAGGACCCGGGGCTGATCGCAATCCTGATCCCGGCCTGGGACGAGGCGGCCGTGATCGCACCCATGCTGAAGGCCACGCTGCAGCGGCTCGACTACGACCGCTTCCGCATCTTCGTCGGCTATTATCGTAACGACCCCGCGACGAAGGCCGCGATCGCGAGCGTCACCGACGAGCGTGTCGAAGCGGTCGAGGTAAACGTCGACGGGCCGACCACCAAGGCAGATTGCCTCAACCACCTCTATGATGCGCTGATCGCCTTCGAACTTGCGAACGATTGCGAGGCGAAGGCGGTCGTCCTCCACGATGCCGAGGACGTGGTGCATCAGTATGAGCTTCGGATATTCGACGGCCTGATCGACCGAGCCGCGGTGATCCAGCTCCCGGTGCTCCCGCTGATCGACCCTCACTCCCGCTGGATCGGCGGGCATTATTGCGACGAGTTCGCCGAAGCGCACATCAAGGAGCTCGTTGTCCGGGAGGCCGTCGGCGCCGCCATTCCCCTCGCCGGCGTCGGGTGCGCGATCGAGCGGCGGGCGCTGTCCCGCCTCGCCGCAATGCAGGACGGCCGGCCTTTTGCCGGCGCGAGCATGACCGAGGATTACGAGCTCGGCCTCAAGCTCGGGATGCTGGGCCTCAAGACGATGTTCGTGCGCATCCCGGCGCAACCGGGCGATCGCGGCGTTGTGGCGAGCCGCGGCCACTTCCCGGCGACGCTCGGCGCCGCCGTCCGCCAGAAAGCCCGGTGGCTCGGCGGAATCGCCCTTTCCGGCTGGGACCGTCTCGGCTGGAGCGGCGGGCTCGGCGAGCGCTGGATGCGCATGCGCGATCGCCGCGGCCCCCTCGCGGCGCTGCTGCTCGTTTCGGCGTACGTTTCTGCGTTCCTGTGGTCGCAGCTGTGGCTCGCCAGGAAGCTCGGCGCCCCGATCCATGCGCAAATGGACCCCCGCGTCGTCATTCTGCTGACGATCAACGGCTGGCTTCTCGGTTGGCGAGTGCTGATGCGAGCATGGTTCACCGCCTCCGCTTACGGCTGGTGGCAAGGAGTGCTGTCCGTGCCCCGACTGGTCGTTGGCAATGTCATCGCCATGCTCGCGGCCGGCAGGGCGCTGTCGCTGCACCTCGGCGGCGGAGCGACGAAGTGGGACAAGACGCGCCACGTCTTCCCGGCGGAATTGCCGCAGTGAGGCCGTCGCTTCGCTTTCTCACCGTCGCTGTCATCGGATGGGCGGGCGTGCGGGCGGCCGCGCTTGGCGCGCTTCCGGGCAAGGACTGGTTCCAGTTCGCGCCCGCGCCGTTGCATGCACAACCGGTCGCGCAGACGGACTTCCCGGAGATCGAGCCGGTGGAGCCCGCCGGCGCCATCGGTGAAGAGGTCGCGGCCGCCGCAAACAATTCGCCCGCTCCCGGCGCCATCACCCTCCCGGCAGGCGCCGCCAATGTTCAGTATGTGCAGGGCAGCGTCGGCGTACCCGTTCCGATGCGCCCGGGCGTAGTGACCGTCTACCGCCTCCCCGAGCCGAGACCCGCAGCTGTCCCAGTTCGCCAGGCTGCGCTGCCGGCGGAATATGATCCGCTCCCGCCGCGCGGCTATTCGCGGCTCCCATCTCTCGAGGAAGACCCTCTCCTGCGGCTCGCGAGCCTGTCGCCGACCAGCCGCCCTCACGTCATCGTCGACAACGGCATGCCCCCACCGCCCACGCCGCCGCTCAACGTCGGTATCGACCGCCTTCAGCTTTCGAGCTGGGCACTGTTGCGATCGCAGCAGACCGGCATCGCCGGCTCGCAGTCGCTGGCGAGCGGCGGCGGGCAACTCGGCGCAAGCCAGGCCGGTGCGCGCCTGCTTTTCAACCTCAACCGGCAGATCGCCTTCGCCGCACGCGTCAGCTCACCCGTCGGCAGGCGCGGTGGCGAACTTGCGGCCGGCGTCAGGGTCCGCCCACTCGTCAGCATCCCCGTCTGGGTCACGGCCGAGCGCCGCCAGATGATCGGCAAGTACGGCGGCGGGCGCAACGACTTCGCGCTCTATGCCGAGGGCGGCGTCTACGAGATGCCGCTTCCATGGCAGTTCAGCCTCGACAGCTATTTCCAGGGCGGCGTCGTCGGCATCCAGAGCCGCGATCCCTTCTTCGACGGCTCCTTCACCATGACGCGACCGCTGTTCCGCAACTTCTCCGCCGGGTTCGGAGTCTGGGGCGGCGTGCAGCCGGGGCTCTCGCGCCTCGACGTCGGCCCGCGCGTCACCATGAAGGTGCGCAAGAACCTCAAGGTGCATCTCGACTGGCGTCAGAAGCTGATCGGGAACGCCAGGCCGGGCTCGGGCCCGGCGCTTACCCTGGCAGGAGATTTCTAGGCAGGCGAACCTTGGCCCGCGCTGCCGTTTGCGGTTAGTCCTCCGCGACAATGAACGTCTACCTCCCGATCGCCGGCCAGTCGGTCAATGCCTTGGTGATCGTGGTGCTCGGCTTCCTGGTCGGGCTTCTCTCCGGAATGTTCGGGGTCGGCGGCGGCTTCCTGACCACGCCGCTGCTGATCTTCTACGGAATTCCGCCAACGGTGGCGGTCGCCTCCGCGGCAACGCAGATCACGGGCGCGAGCGTCTCGGGCGTGATGGTCCACATGCGCCGCGGCGGCGTCGACCTGAAAATGGGCGGCGTGATGATCGCCGGCGGCTTGATGGGGTCATTCGCGGGTGCCGGCATGTTCCGCCTGCTCCAGTCGAGCGGCCAGATCGATGTGGTCATCGGGCTTCTTTACGTCCTCATCCTCGGCTGGATCGGGGCCTTGATGTTCGTCGACAGCCTGAAATCGCTTGGCTACCTGAAGACGGACCAGGTGGAGGAGCCCCGCCGTCGCCACAACCGGTGGGTCGCGTCCCTCCCATTGCGCTGGCGGTTCCACGGTTCCGGCCTCTACATCTCGCCCATCGCGCCGCTCGTCCTCGGGTTCGCTGCCGGCATGCTGACGGTCTTCCTCGGGATCGGTGGCGGCTTCATCCTGGTGCCGGCGATGATCTACCTGCTCGGCATGCCTGCCCGCGTGGTGATCGGCACCAGCCTCGTCATGATCCTCGTCGTCAGCGCTTCGACGACGATGGTTCACGCGTTGACCACTCGGGCAGTCGACGTGGTGCTCGCCGCCTTGCTCCTCGCCGGCGGCGTCATCGGCGCTCAGTACGGCGCACTGCTCACGCTGCGGATGAAGCCCGACTTCATGCGCCTCGCGCTGTCCGTCATCATCTTGCTCGTCGGCCTGCGCATGTTCCTCGGCCTCTTCTGGCACCCCGACGAAATCTTCTCGATCGAGTATCTGTGAGAGCGCGCCTCGCCTCGATCCTGCTGGCGCTGCTGGCGCCGTTGGTGATGGCAGCCGACAAGCCGGTGCTGGTGCCCGACATCTCGGCCCGAGAGGTGCAGATACGCTACAGCTTCAACGGCGCTCAGCTGCTGTTGTTCGGCGCCGTCGTCTATCCCGGCGGCCGCCCGCCTGACCGCCAGGTGGATATTGCAGTCGTGCTGCGGGGCCCCGTCCAGCCGATCCTCGTTCGCGAAAAGCAGAAGATCGCCGGCATCTGGATGAACGCCGATTCCAACCGCTTTCGCTCGGCGCCCTCATTCTATGCGGTCTCATCCTCGCGCCCGATCGGCGACCTGCTCGATGAGCGCACGGCGGCCATCTACGAGCTTGGCGTCCACAATCTTCAGCTGTCGCCTGGCGGCGGCGCCCTGCCGGAGAAGGAAAGGCGGTTCGAGGCTGGCTTGCTCGATCTGCGGCACCGCCGTGGCCTCTATCAGGAGAACCCCACCGGCGTCGAAATCACGGGCGGCGTTCTCTATCGCGCCGCCATCACCATCCCGAGCGAAGTGCCCGTCGGCACCTATACCGCCGAAACCTTCCTCATCGATCGCCACAAGGTGATCGCCGCCGCCAGCCGCGACATCCAGATCGACAAGTCGGGCTTCGAGCGCGCCGTTGCCGTCGCGGCACGCCGCGATCGGTTCCTCTACGGTCTCGCCTGCGTCGCCCTGTCGCTAGGCCTTGGTTATGGCGCCGCCGCCGCGTTCCGCCGCCGCTTCTAAGGTGACGTCCTCAAGTTAATCTTAACCGCTGTTGGATATGCCCGCTGCGAGATCAAGACCGGAGCGGGCGAACCTATGGACGAGCAACAGTCGAATCTGCGCGATTTCCTGAACGAAGTCAGCAGCTTCAGTGCGGAGGAGACGCCCGTAGCCC
>DASVXN010000353.1:0-1862 GCA_036392635.1 Sphingomicrobium sp.
CGGCGAACGCTCCTCCAGACCGGGCAAGCGCACGTCGAGCCGCGGCTGGTCATGGAGGAAGGTGCCCCGGCCGACGAGGATCATGTCGCTGTGCGCGCGCTCCAGATGCACATGCCGACGCGCATCCTCGCCGGTGATCCACTTCGATTCGCCCGAGGGCAGCGCAATTTTTCCGTCGATCGAGAGCGCCAGCTTCAGCGTGATGCGCGGACGTCCAAGGTCCAGCCTGGTCAGCCAGCCGGCAAGCGAGCGTCTGGCTGCATCGCGGCTGGTGCCGAGTGACACCTCGATCCCGGCGCGGCGCAGGCGCTGGATGCCCTTGCCCGACGTGCGGGGGTCGGGATCCTTGAGCGCAATGACCACGCGTGCAGGCTTCGCCGCGATGAGCAGGTCGGTGCACGTCGGGCCGCGCTCGCTCTGGTGTGCGCAGGGTTCGAGCGTGACGTAGACGGTCGAGTCCTTCGCCCGCTTCTTCGCCTGATCGAGGGCGATGGCTTCAGCGTGCGGCCGGCCGCCTCGTGCCGTCGCACCCCGCCCGATCACACGATCGTTCGAGGAGAGGATCACACAGCCAACGTTGGGATTGGGGGCACTTTGGCCGCGCGCGTCTTCGCCGAGCCGCAGCGCCTCGGCCATCCACTTGCGGTCGTCAGTCAATATGAAGCCGCTTGGCGAGCTGCTGCATCTGGCGCTGGTGTTCCTTTTTGGCGGCTTGCCGCTCCGCCATGTCCTTTTTCTGATCGGCGATGATCTCGGCATCGGTCCGATTAGACGAATAGAGCTCAACCTCGACGATCTGCTGCGGCGGCGCCGTGTTCACCTTCGGGTCGACGAGGAAGATGATGACGATGATGAGCGTCACGAGGACCGCCATCATCGCGCCGATCACCTGCTCGCGACTGCGCTGCCGCATGAAGGCTGCGAGGTCGGCGAAGGCGGCGACGGGACTGGACGGCCGGGGTAACCAGGACATGGGACCTAGATAGGCAAGGCTGACCCCGGCCGCCAGACTCGCTACGCGTCCAGTTGGAAGCGGAGCGAGATCACAGTGGTCGACGGGACGGCATGACCGTCCTCCATGGCGGGCTGGTAGCGCCAATGAGCAACCATGTAGCCGCGCGCCGCCTCCAGGAAGACGCGGTCGGCAGCGCCGACCGGCTCGACCGCGGTCACCCGGCCGCGTTCGTCGATGCTAACGCGCAGGGTGAGGCTCGCTTCCTCGCCGCTCGCCTGCTTGGATGCGGGATAAGGCGGCTTGAGGTCCCATGGTGGAGTGATCAGCCGCGCGTCACGGCGGACCGGCGCAGTGACGACCGTCTTGGGCAGCTCGGGGAACACCGCCGTGCCCGCGGCGATGATCGGTATGGGGTTGGTGGTCGTTCCGCTTGTGTCCACGGGAACCAGCTCAGGCACCGGGATCGGCACCTGCGTCTTGGGATGATCGATCCAGTGATTTAGCGGCTGAGGCTGTGGCACAGGTTGCTTCGGCAGAGGCTTGTTCGGCGGCGGCGGCGGCGGGTCCTTGATGAAGTCGACCGTGATCGGTCCTTTGTCGATCGGCGGTGCCAATTCCATCTTCACGCTCATCGCGGCGGCCAGCAGCGCGACGTGAGCACTCACGATCAGCAGCATGGCATGCGGGCTCGACTGGCGCTTGCCGGTTAGTGGACGGTCTGCAGCGTAGGCCAACATCCAGAACCTCCCAAAAAAGTTCAACACGGTGATGTTACATCATAACGTAACTCAGGTGAAGAGATATTGTTGCATGCTGAATGAAACGGAATTTAGCGGCGAGCTGCGGCTTCCAGGCGGGTGACTGCGCGCTCGCGGCCCATGCGGGCGACAAGCCCGGCCATCTCGGG
>DASVXN010000354.1:0-7030 GCA_036392635.1 Sphingomicrobium sp.
TCGCCTGCTGGGCTCCGGCCCACGCTGCGGTCTTGGCGAACTCAAGCTTCCGGAGAACGAGCCGGGCAGCTCGATCATGCCGGGGAAGGTCAATCCGACCCAGGCCGAGATGCTGACCATGGTCGCCGCCCAGGTCGCCGGCAATCATGTCGCGGTCACGATCGGCGGAATGCAGGGCCATATGGAGCTCAACGTCTTCAAGCCCATGATCGGCGCGAACGTGGTCCGCTCGATCAACCTGCTGTCGACCGGCATGGAGAGCTTCACCGAGCGGATGCTCGACGGCATCGAGCCCGACGAGCAGCGCATCTCCGAACTGATGGAGAAGTCGCTGATGCTCGTTACCGCGCTCGCGCCCGAGATCGGCTACGACAATGCCGCGGCTATAGCCAAACACGCGCACAAGAAGCGTTTGACGCTCAAGGAAGCGGGGCTGGAACTCGGGCTGGTCGACGCCGAGACGTTCGACCGCGTCGTAAAGCCGGAAAAGATGATCGGGCGCTAGAGCGCCAGGTTCACGCGCACGCCGAGATTGTCCATCCCGGGGTTCTCCCCGCCGAACAGGGTGCCGTGGCTCATGTGCACCCAGCTCGCCTCGACGCTGACGCGCTTGCCGACGTCGGCACCAATCCCCAACTCGGGCTCCGCAAGAACTCGGCTGCCGAACGCGACCTTGTCGGTGCGGTAGAATTTGCCGGCCGACCCGTTGTGGACGGCGATGCCGACACCAGGCCGCAAGTAGAAGTGGTTGCCGAGTGAGAACTTGGCCGACATGCCGATCGCGCCATAACTCGTATCCCCGGCGCTGTTCACCGCACCGAAGATGTAGGGCTGCAGCTGGGCCCGCCAGACACGCGCAATGGTGCCCATACGATAGCCGACGGAGAAGTCGGCCCCGCTCTCGATACCGGACAGGTTGAGCGGCGTCTTGACGTCATGCACGTGGACGCCGCCGAAGATCTCATCTGCTTGCGCGGCGCTTGGCAATGCGGCCGTGACCAGCAGCGCGCACAGCATCGTTCGAAGTTCCAAACAGTCTCTCCCCGGAAGATCCGACTCGGCACGCTAATAGGCTAGGCACCCCCTTGCCATGTCTGAACCGCAATGTTGGGCGATATTAATGAAAGCACATTAAGCGTGAGATTGTCCCGGATCGCGAACAGAGGGATGATCTCGAGCGCCCCGACCAGCAAGACACCCGCCCACAGGGGCAGCTTGCGTGCCAGGAAGAATCCGAGCGCCATCATCAGAATGTCGGAGACGGAATTCAGGACGCTGTCGCCGGTGTAGCCGATGGCCGCGGTCGTGGCGCGGTACCGGTCGATGATCCAGGGCGTGTTCTCCGTCACTTCCCAGGCGGCCTCGATGGATACAGCAGCGATGAATCGCCAGCTTACCGGCCAGCGCCGCGCGACGAGCCACAGCCCGGCGTAGAAAAGAAGGCCATGGACGACGTGGCTGAAGCTGTACCAGTCTGCCAGCATCTGGCTCGTCTTCGCGCTGTCGCGCTGGCCGACCCAGAGGTCGACGGTGCCGCACGTGCACATCGGGTTCCGGCCCATCGCGAGTTCGATGACTGCCGCGAGGCACACGATGGCGATGGCGGTGACCCAGCTACGGCGCTTCATGAACAATCGGCTTAGCAGAGAGCCTCGCCTTGCAAAGCACTGCCGTTCAGCCGACACAGCCGTGCATGCTGCGTGTTTACGGCCCCGGCTGCGATGGACGGCTCGTCGACCCGAAGGAAGCGAAGATCCCGGAGGAGGCGACCTGGGTCGATCTCGAGGAGCCGACCCACGAGGAAGAGGCCCTCGTGGAACGCTGCATCCACATGGACGTCCCGACCGAAAGCGAGATGGCGGAGATCGAGCCGTCCAGTCGCCTCTACGAGCAGGGCGGCGCGCTCTACATGACCGTAAGCGTGCTCTACGGTGTTGAGGACGGGCAGCCGTCGACCACGCCCATCAGCTTCGTCCTAACCGACAATCGGCTGGTCACCGTGCGCTATGCGACGCCAAAGCCGGTGCGGGCTTTCGTGGACCACGCACGCCGAGACCCGGATCAGGTTCGCGACGCACAGACCGCCCTCGTCGGCCTGCTCGACGCGCTGATCGACCGGCTTGCCGATGAGCTGGAAGACGTCAGCCGCGACATGGAAGATCTGTCGAGGCACATCTTCCACAAGGAGGCCAACGAGCGCCGCATCCCCGCCGCTCGGCTGACCGCCTTGCTTACCCGGATCGGACGCACCCAGACCTTGCTGACGCGCACTCGGCTGTCGTCGCTCAGCACGCTACGCCTGCTGAGCTTCCTGTCCGGCGCGAACAAGTTCCCCGAAGGGACCGAGACTCAGATGCGGCATCATATCGGGAGCATGATCGCGGATGCCACCGCGCTGAGCGATCACGCGACCTTCCTGTCGGACAACGTCACCTTCCTGCTCGATGCTTCGCTTGGCCTGATCAGCATCGAGCAGAATGCGGCCATGAAGCTGTTTTCCTGGGCGGCTCTGGTATTCCTTCCGCCGACGCTGATTGCCGGCGTCTACGGCATGAACTTCAGGCACATGCCCGAGCTTCAGTGGATCGGCGGATACCCGATGGCGCTCGTGCTCATGCTGGCGAGCGCCGTGTTGCCGGTCCTTTACCTCCGGCGAAGAGGCTGGATCTAGGCCGGCTGCTCGAGGGGGATGGCCGCTCGCTCTTCGGCGCCCGCGAGGACTTTGGCGCGGCGGCGAGCGAGAGCCGCATAGGCCAGCGCCAGTTCACCCGCGATCTCGACCCGCTCCGGCTGGTCCTTCGAACATGCATCGGCGCGAGCCTCGGCGGCGCGGCGGCGGAAATAGTCGGTGTCGCGAGTCACGCTCTGATCCCCACTGTGTCGAAGATAAGACTTATTGCGCGTGCGAGATGATTGCGAGTCGGCGGGCCAGCAATCCGGCGCAGCCGCCGTTCATTTCGGCGCAAGGTTTCGTTAACCTCCCCGCCGGTTTGCGACACCCCCGGCGGGTTGCTAAGGGCGCGGCCAATCCCAAGTAGCGAGCGTCGCCTGTACGCCGCCGAACCTTTTGCGATTCGAAGGACAGCAATGATCCCCACCGGCCAGGACAGCCTCCGCACCCGCTCGACACTCGACGTGGAGGGCAAGAGCTACGCTTATTACTCTCTGCAGAAGGCAGCCGAGACGCTCGGGGACGTCTCCCGCCTGCCCTTCTCGATGAAGGTCCTGCTCGAGAACCTTCTGCGCTTCGAGGATGGTACGACCGTCACCAGGGACGACCTCCAGGCCATGGCCGACTGGCTCAAGGAGCGGCGGATCAACCGTGAGATCCAGTATCGCCCGGCCCGGGTCCTCATGCAGGACTTCACCGGCGTGCCGGCCGTCGTCGATCTTGCTGCGATGCGGGATGCGATGCGCCAGCTCGGCGGCGACCCGCAGAAGATCAATCCGCTCGTCCCCGTGCACCTGGTCATCGATCATAGCGTCATGGTCGACGAGTTCGGCAACCCTCGCGCCTTCGAGAAGAACGTCGAGTTCGAATATCAGCGTAATGCCGAGCGGTACGAGTTCCTGAAGTGGGGAAGCCAGGCGTTCGACAACTTCAAGGTGGTGCCGCCGGGCACCGGCATCTGCCACCAGGTGAACCTGGAGCACGTGTCCCAGGTGGTCTGGACCGGCGAGGACCAGACCGGCGAGACCATCGCTTACCCCGACACGCTGGTGGGCACGGACAGCCACACGACGATGGTCAACGGCCTCGGCGTGCTCGGCTGGGGCGTTGGTGGCATTGAGGCCGAGGCGGCCATGCTCGGCCAGCCGGTCAGCATGCTGATCCCGGAGGTCGTCGGCTTCCGCCTTTCGGGCGAGCTGCGCGAGGGCATCACCGCGACGGACCTGGTGCTGACCGTCACCCAGATGCTGCGCCAGAAGGGTGTGGTCGGCCGCTTCGTGGAATTCTACGGACCGGGCCTCGACAACCTGCCGCTCGCCGACCGTGCGACCATCAGCAACATGGCGCCGGAATATGGCGCCACCTGCGGCTTCTTCCCGGTCGACGAGCGCACCCTAGACTATCTGCGCCTCACCGGCCGCGACGAGCAGCAGATCGCGCTGGTCCGCGCCTACTCGCAGGCGCAGGGCCTTTGGCGCGAGGCGGGCGCGCCCGAGCCCCTCTTCACCGATACGCTCGAGCTCGACATGGCGACGATCGAGCCGTCGCTTGCCGGACCGAAGCGTCCGCAGGACCGCGTCCTGCTCAGCGAGGTGGACAACCAGTTCAACGGCGACCTCGCCAGCGTCTACAAGAAGGGCGAGGAGGCCCGCGCCCCCGTTGAAGGCGAACAGTTCGACTTCGGCAACGGTGACGTTGCGATCGCGGCAATCACTAGTTGCACCAACACTTCAAACCCGTCGGTGCTGATTGCCGCCGGTCTCGTCGCCCGCAAGGCTCGCGAAAAGGGCCTGACCGCCAAGCCGTGGGTCAAGACGAGCCTCGCGCCCGGGAGCCAGGTGGTGACCGACTATCTGAACCAGAGCGGGCTTTCCGCCGATCTCGATGCGCTCGGCTTCGACCTCGTCGGCTATGGCTGCACCACCTGCATCGGCAATTCCGGCCCGCTGCCGGAGCCGATCAGCAAGGCAATCAACGAGAACGACATCGTCGCGGTCAGCGTCCTCTCGGGCAACCGCAACTTCGAAGGCCGCGTGTCCCCCGACTGCCGCGCCAACTACCTCGCGTCTCCGCCGCTGGTCGTCGCCTATGCCCTCAAAGGCACCGTGCGCGCCGACATGGTGAACGAGCCAATCGGCACCTCTTCAAATGGCGAGCAGGTGTTCCTCAAGGACATCTGGCCGACCAACGAGGAGATCCGGACGCTGATCGACGCCCATGTCCACTCCGACATGTTCCGCAGCCGCTACGCCGACGTCTATCGTGGCGATGAGCGCTGGCAGGAGATCGGCGTAGAGGGCGGGGAGACCTACGGCTGGCCGTCGGGGTCGACCTACATCCAGAACCCGCCCTACTTCACCGGGATGACCATGGAGGCGACGCCGCTCACCGACATCCAGCGCGCTCGGCCGCTCGCCATCTTCGGCGACTCGATCACCACCGATCACATCTCGCCGGCGGGCGCGATCAAGCCGGACAGCCCGGCGGGCCGCTACCTGCTCGAGCGGCAGGTCAGCCGCGGCGAGTTCAACAGCTACGGCTCACGCCGCGGCAACCATGAAGTGATGATGCGCGGGACCTTCGCGAACATTCGCATCCGCAACCGGATGCTCGACAATGTCGAAGGCGGCTTCACCCGCTACGCGCCGACGGGCGAGACCATGGCAATCTACGACGCGGCCATGCTCTACAAGCAGGACAACCGGCCGCTCGTGGTCGTTGCCGGCAAGGAATATGGCACCGGCAGCTCGCGCGACTGGGCGGCCAAGGGCACGGTCCTGCTCGGCGTGCGCGCCGTGATCGCCGAGAGCTTCGAGCGCATCCACCGCTCCAACCTGGTCGGCATGGGCGTGCTTCCGCTGCAGTTCCGCGAAGGCGAGAATGCCGAGAGCCTCGGCCTCACCGGTCTCGAGAAATACACGATCGAGGGCGTGGCCGACCTCAAGCCGCGGCAGGACGTCGAGGTGAAGGTCAGGCGCGACAACGGCGAGGAGTTCAGCTTCACCGCGCGCTGCCGCATCGATACCTACAACGAGCTCGAATATTTCCGCGCGGGCGGCATCCTGCACTACGTGCTTCGGAGGCTCGCCGCCTGAGCCCGGTCGAGATCGCCGTCGAGGTCGTCGGCTGGGCCGGCGCCCTGCTGATCCTGCTCGCCTACCTGCTGCTCTCGGCAGGTAGGCTGACGGGCCAGTCGCTCGTCTACCAGGGTATCAACATCGTCGGTGCCGCCGGTTTTGTTGTGAACGGCTGGTCGCACCGCGCCATCCCCTCGGCGGCGCTCAATGTGCTATGGCTGCTCATCGGAGCGATCGCATCATGGCGCATCATCAGGAAGCGAGGATCGTCGACCTCAGCCATGTGATCGAGCATGGCATGACGACCTATCCCGGGCTGCCGGGGCCGCACATCTGCGACTTCTGGGAGCGCGAGAGCACTGCCGCCAATTATGAGGACGGATCGACCTTCCAGATCGGCCGCATCGACATGGTCGCCAACACCGGCACCTATGTGGACTCGCCATTTCATCGGTACGCCGACGGCATGGATCTCGCCGACCTGCCGTTAGGCTCACTCGCCGACTTGCCTGCCGTCGTTTTGAGGAGGCCCTTCGAAAACGATATCGCTACGGACGTGGGCCACTTCGACGGACTGGACGTCCGCGGCAAGGCAGTGCTGGTGCACACCGGCTGGGACCGGCACTGGCGGACTGAGGCCTACGGCAAGGAGCACTCGTTCATAACCGCGGCCGCGGCCGACTGGCTGGTCGAGAACGGCGCCGCGCTGGTCGGCATCGACAGCAACAACATCGACGACACGCGCGTGAAGGCGCGGCCGGTGCATACCAAGCTGCTCTCGGCAGAAATCCCGATCTGCGAGCACATGACCAACCTCGGGAGCCTTCCGGACAGCGGCTTCCGCTTCTCTGCAGTCCCGCCGAAGGTCCGCGGGATGGGAACATTCCCGGTCCGGGCCTACGCCGTGCTCTCTTAGGGGACGCCTGCCGTCGCGAGGATCGTCGCCAGCAGGATGCGCTTCAGCTTCACATTAGGCGCCTTGTCGACATCGACCCACTCGGCAGGCGAGTGAGCGCCGCCCGAGTTCACGACCCGCGACATGGTGATGGCCGGAATGCCGAGACTCATCGGCTCGTTCGAGTCGGTCGAAGACGTCCCCTTGTGAACGGTGAGTCCCTCCGCACGGTAAGCCGCCTCGGCGAAACGCACGATGTCTGCATCGTCGCGCGTCTGACCCGCCGGACGCGCTCCGATCGGCTTGATGTCGGCGGAGACAGTACCAGCACGCGTGGACCTCGCAGCATTCTCCTGCGCAACCGTGCGGGGCACGATGGCAAGGAAC
>DASVXN010000355.1:0-4532 GCA_036392635.1 Sphingomicrobium sp.
CATCTTCGCGGGTGCGCTGCTCATCGCGATCGCTCTCAACGTAATCCTCATCCCGCACTTAGGCGCCGTCGGAGCGGCCGTAGCCTCAACCTCGGCGACGATCGCGTGGAACCTCGCCCTCCTCGTCTACGTGCGCCGAACGATCGGCATCGACGCCTCCGCGCTGGCACTCACCCCGCGCGGACAGATGATGACGCAGGAAGCGGCGTAGCGTAGCCAGCGATCATGTGCGGAATAGCCGGAGTCCTCGAGCGCAACCCTGACGTGGAGACCGTCAGTCGGATGATCGGCGCCCTCGCGCACCGCGGTCCAGATGACGAAGGCGTGTGGGCCGATGCTGACGCAGGAATCGCTCTGGGTCACCGTCGTCTCTCCATCGTCGATCTCTCGCCGGCCGGGCACCAGCCAATGGTCTCGCCGGCAGGCCGCTATGTCATCACCTTCAATGGCGAGATCTACAATCACGCCGACCTGCGCCGCGACCTCGAGGCACAGGGACATGGCGCCGAGTGGCGGGGGCATTCCGACACGGAGACCCTGCTCGCCGGCTTCGACGCCTGGGGGATCGCCGCAACGCTGAGGCGCGCTACCGGCATGTTCGCGTTCGGTCTTTGGGATCGGCAAGAGCGGACACTGACCCTCGCCCGCGACCGGCTCGGCGAAAAGCCACTCTACTACGGCCGGCAGCGCGACGACGGGCCGTTCCTCTTCGCATCCGAGCTGAAGGCACTGCAGCAGCATCCCGGCTTCGAACCGGAGGTCGATCGCGAGGCCCTTGGGCTGTTCATCCGCTACCTCGCCGTGCCGGCACCGCGCTCCATCTACCGTGGCATCTCGAAACTGCTTCCCGGCACGATGCTGACCCTGCGCAGCGGCACCACCGAGCCGACGGTGGAGCCTTATTGGTCCGGTGCCGAGGTTGCCCGATCAGGTGCTGCCAGCCCCATGAGCCTCTCCGCCGAGGACGCCGAGGACGAACTCGAGCGCATCCTCGAACGTGCGGTCGGTCGGCAAATGATGGCCGACGTGCCGCTCGGCGCCTTTCTGTCCGGCGGCATCGACTCGTCGACGGTCGTCGCCGTCATGCAGAAGCTTTCGGCAAGACCGGTGAAAACCTTCACGATCGGGTTCCACGAGGAAGGCTATAACGAAGCCGAGCACGCCAAGGCCGTCGCGCGCCACCTCGGCACCGAGCACACGGAGCTGTACGTCACGCCGCAGCAGGCGATGGACGTCATCCCGCAGCTCCCGGCCATGTATGACGAGCCGTTCGCGGACTCGTCCCAGATCCCGACGCACCTGATTTCGGCGCTGGCGCGGCAGCATGTGACCGTGGCTCTGTCGGGCGATGGGGGCGACGAGTTGTTCGGCGGCTACGACCGCTATCTCGTGACCGCCGGCATGTGGGACAGGATCGCCAGCGTCCCGATGCCGCTGCGCACTGCGGCGGCGAAGGTCGCCACCCGGGTGCCCCGGTACGCCTGGACGGCCTTCGGCAACGCCGCGGGCCGGCTGCTGCCGCCCGAGCTGCGGCTCAAGCGGCTCGGCGACAAGGTCCACAAGGGCGCGTCCATGCTGTGCAGCCGGTCGCTCGACGAGCTCTACGACGGCATGCTGTCGCTGTGGCAGGACTCAAGCTTCGTCATCGGTGCGCCGGCCGGCTCACCGGCGGCGATATCAAGCATGGAGGGCTTGGGTCCGGTGGAGCGCATGATGGCGCAGGACATGCTGGGCTACCTGCCCAACGACATCCTGGCCAAGGTCGACCGCGCGGCAATGGCCGTGTCGCTTGAAACGCGCGTGCCCCTGCTCGACCCCGAGGTGGTCGAATTTGCCTGGCGGCTGCCGCTCGACCTCAAGATCCGGAGCGGCAAGACCAAGTGGCTGCTACGGCAGGTGCTCTACCGCCACGTTCCGGCGAGCCTGATCGAACGCCCGAAAATGGGCTTTGGTGTCCCGATCGACAGCTGGCTGCGCGGGCCGCTCCGCGATTGGGCCGAGGCGCTGCTCGATTCCGGACGGCTCCGCAGCGAGGGTTACTTCGAACCGAAAGCCATCCGCGACGCGTGGGACGGCCATCTCAAGGGTCAGAACAACCAGCACAAGCTCTGGACGGTGCTGATGTTCGAGAGCTGGCTGCAGGCGCAGAACGCCTCCTCAGCCGAGCAGACGCAAGTGGACGGGTTGAGCTTGGCGGCAGCTAGCTGAAGCGAGCCCCGAGCGCCTCGAGCGACGGATCATGCGTCAGGTCGAGGTGAAGCGGGCTGACCGCGACATAGCCGTCGGCAACCGCCTCGAGGTCGGTCGAATGCCCGGGCGTCTCAACCATGGGCCCCAGCCCGAACCAGTAATAATCGTAGCCACGCGGGTCGGTCCGCTCGACGATGCGCAGGCGCCCGTAGTCGCGGATGCCCTGGCGACAGACACGAACGCCCTTCACCTCTTCCGGGAGGATCGCCGGAAAATTCACGTTGATCAGGGTTTTGGGCTCGGTCTCGAACTCGAGGATCGGACCAAGAACACGTTCAGCCCACGCCTCCGCAGCTGCGAACGGTACGGTATCCGCCATGCCCTCGCGCGAATAAGCCTGACTGAGAGCGATCGAGCGAACGCCGGCCAGCGCCCCTTCCATCGCCGCCGAAACCGTCCCCGAATAGGTGACGTCCTCGGCGAGGTTCGCGCCCCGGTTGATACCTGAAAGGATCACGTCGGGCGGCGAGTCCTTCATGATGTGCGCGAGGGCCAGCATCACGGCATCCGTGGGCGTCCCGGTTACCGAGAAGCGCCGCTCGTCGTGGCGGCGCAGGCGGACGGGCGTGGTCAGCGTCAGCGAGTGCCCTGCCCCCGACTGCTCCTCGCTCGGCGCCACGATCCAGATGTCGTCGCTGAAGCGCCGAGCGACGTTCTCGAGCAGCTTCAATCCGCGCGCATTCACGCCATCGTCGTTGGTAAGGAGGATCCGCATAAGCGGCCTATGCGGGACGCTTCGCCATGCTGCAACCGCGAACGGCCGACTCGCAAATTGCGCCATATTCGCAACAGCTTGCGAATTTCTGCAGGCGCCGAACGACAGTTCTTGTTAACATTAGACAGCGTAACTATAGGCCGCCTTGGGGAATGGCCGACTCTGCCGGATAAGTCCCGGTAAAGTCAGTCTTAATTGCCTCCGGCTGCACCGGTGGCCCGGCGCGCAGCTGGCGGCGCTTATGGGGCGCTCGTGATGGGAAATCACGAGCTAGTGCGGGGAGGGTTACATGGCGACGGCATTAGTCGACCTCTACGACGGCGAAGACTTCGGACCTTTTGACAGGATCATCCTTCCGGAGGGCTATCGCCCGTCGGACAGCGAAGAGTTCATGTGCGGCAAGCACCGCGCTTACTTCCTCCGCAAGCTGAAGGCGTGGAAGGAAGACATCATCGACGAGTCGCGCCAGACGATGGCGCAGCTCCAGGTCGACTCGCTGCGCGAGCCCGACATGGCGGACCGCGCGTCGAGCGAGACCGACTGGTCGATCGAGCTCCGCACGCGCGACCGGCAGCGCAAGCTGATCTCCAAGATCGATTGCGCCATTCGCCGCCTCTACGAGGGCGAATACGGCTATTGCGAGGTCACCGGTGAGCCGATCTCGCTCGGCCGGCTCGAAGCTCGTCCGATCGCGACGATGACGCTTGAGGCGCAGGAGCGCCATGAGCGGATCGAGCGCGTCTCGCGCGACGACTAAGAGGAATTCGGGGCGCGGCGACTCGGGTCGCCGCGCACAAAAAAGGCCGCCTCTAGTGCGTGAGGTGGCCGGCCAGTTCGTCCTTGAGTTTCAGCTTCTCTTTCTTGAGGCGGTGGAGAAGGTCGTCGTCGGGGTGGGCTCGATGCTCTTCCTCTTCGATGAGCGAATGAAGCGCGGCGTGCTTCGACTCGAGTTCCTCGACCATACCCTTGTCCATTGGCGCTGTTCCTTTCGGGGCTAGTGTCAGCACCGCGCAATAAATCACGAAACGGGGGCGTTGTCGCCGCCCTTCGCACGGTTCGGCGGGACGTTGGCCCTCCTCGCCGCAGGCTGCCGGACCGGGTCGGCGAAGCGCCGCGCCACAAAGCCGGCAAAGATCGCAACGAACATGAGGAGAAGCGGACGAGCCGCTGCCGTGTACCGCGCTTCGGTATGCAGCCAGATGTGGATCGCAGGCAGGTAGAGCAGCAAGGCAGCCGCCGGTAGCAGCGCGCGACGCCGCTCCGACGTCATCGCGATGGCGAGCCCCATTAGCCCGGCGACGAGGATCAAGGCCGACACGCCGCGTAGCACGAAGCGACCGACCGGCGGGACAGCCGCTGGGTAGATCGACGTGTTCCAGAGGAGCCAGAGGTTGGCGGCCACGTGCCGGGCATAGAGGCCCGGTGCAGCCTCGATGTGCCGGAGCGCGGCCTCGCCGAACAGGCGGGATGAAGCGGTCTGCGCCCGCTGCCCGTCGTACGCAGCGGGATTGAAGGGCACGGTCAGCGCTGAAGCGCCGATGGATGTGTTCAGCTTCTCCATCTCGGG
>DASVXN010000356.1:0-6067 GCA_036392635.1 Sphingomicrobium sp.
CCTGACCCGCATCCCTGTCGAGGGCCGGCAGACGGTCGTCGCCTTGCTCGACGCCGTGTCGCAGGCTCTGCTGGTGATCATCGGCTGGGTCCTTCTGATCGCGCCGATCGGCGTCTTCGCACTCGCCTTCACCGTCGGCTCTACGGCCGGCGGGGCGGCATTTGCGGGCCTCGGCCACTATGTCGTGATCATCTCCGTCGTCGGGATCCTCGTCACGCTCGCGGCCTATCCGCTGGCGACGATCGCGGGGGCGGTGCCCGCCGCTAGGCTGACCCGCGGCCTCATCGCGCCCCAGGCTGTCGCGATCTCCACCCGTTCGTCGCTCGCGTGCCTGCCTGCGATGCTGGCGTCCTCACGGGAGCTGGGCGTGCGTGAGGAAGTCGGCGACGTTTCCCTTCCGATCGCCGTAGCCCTGTTCCGCGCGACGGGGCCGGCCATGAACGTCGCGGTCGCTTTCTACGTCGCGCACTGGCTCGGCCTGCACCCGAGCCTTGCCCAGATGATCGCCGCAACGGCCGTCGGTGCGGTCATGAGCTACGGCGCGGTGAGCCTGCCAGGCGAGGTCAGCTTCATCAGCTCGATTGCGCCCATCGCGCTGGCCCTCGGTGTTCCGATCGGCCCGCTTGGGCTGCTCGTCGCCGTGGAGATGATCCCCGACATCTTCAGGACGGTCGGCAACGTCACTCATGACGTCGCCCTTTCGACCATTGTCGACCGGCAGACTCGGACAGCGCCGCGAAGCTGAACGCCAGCTGACCCCCGTTCGTCGATTCACCGACGTACGAACGGCCTTCGTCGGACCGCCGACAATCCGAACATCGCCCGTCGACCGTCGCGCGACTTGATGCGCCGGGAGGGTCATTGAGGTCCTGCGACGCGGGGGGCACTTCCCCTCTCCAATTCCCCAGCCTCCCGGGTCGCGCAAAGGGAGACTGAAATGTTGAAGACTTTTCCTGCACTGGCCGCGCTCGCAGCTGCCTCGGCCCTGCTGGTTCCGACCGTGAGCCAGGCTGAAGACCAGAACTCCGTTCGCGTGTCGTACGCGGACCTCGACCTCGCAAAGAGCATCGGGCAGCAGCGCCTGCAGCACCGGATCGCTTTCGCGGCCGAGAGGGTATGCGGGTTCGCCGATGCGCGCGACCTCAACTACACGCGCGCGGTCGGCGACTGCCGGACTGAAACCGTCGCCGATGCCCAGCCGGCCTTCCAGGCGGCTGTCGCCAGGGCTCTTCGCCCGAGCGTCACGGTGCTCGAGGCGGCTACGATCGTCGTCACCGCGCACTGACCCTGGCGGAAATGGCCATGGTGGCTGCCGCGCGTCCGATCCCTCGGGACGCGCGGCAGCTTTTCTTTTGCCTAACGTCCGGCGATGGCGCGGACGCGGTCGGAATAGAGGCGGCCGACCGGTTGCTCGGTGCCGTCGGACAGCCGCGCGATCCAGCGGCCTGAGGGATTACGGGTGAAGCCCGAGATGAAGTCCTTGCGGACGATTGCGGAGCGGTGGAGGCGGACGAAAAGCTCGGGGTCCAGGCCTTCCTCCAGCGCTGCCATCGAATGGTGGATCAGCCAGCTGCGCCGCCCCACGTGGAGCCGCATGTAATCGCGTTCCGCGGACACCCTGTCGACATCGCGGGCGGCGATCCTGACGAGCCCGGACAGATCCGAAGCCCAGAACTCCTCGAGCCACTGAGAGGCGGCACCGGCGGTCGGCTGCGCGGTGCGCTGCTGAAGATAGGACCGCGCCCGGTCGAGCGCGCGCTGGAGCCGGTTCGGATCGACCGGCTTCATCAGGTAATCGACGGCCTCGACCTCGAACGCGGCAACCGCGAACTGGTCGAACGCCGTCACGAACACCACCGCAGGGGAGGGCTTCTGCCCTGCCAGCGCGCGGGCCACGCCGATGCCGTCGCGGCCCGGCATCGCGATGTCGAGCAGCAGCACGTCGGGATGCAGGGCTTCCGTCAGGTGAATGGCGCTGTCGCCATCGCTCGCGGTGCCGACCAGCTGCGCGCCCTCGGCGCGAGCGAGTAAAAGCTGCAGGCGCTCGGCAGCGAGCGGTTCATCGTCGGCAATGAGTACGCGCAACGGGTCAGTGTCAGCCATTCGTCTCCACCGGCATTGTTAACGACACCTTGTACCCGCCGCCGTTCATCGGCCCAAAGCGGCAGCTCGCGCGCGTGCCCCAGCGCGCTTCCAGGCGCTGGCAGACATTGGCGAGCCCCAGGCCGGTCCCCTCGTGGGTGGCTGCCGGAAGCTGATCCTTGCCGCCATGCTTCAGGCGGTTGCTGATCTCGACCACCATCCGATGGTCGTCGAGGTGTCGCGCCTCGATCCGGACGACGACGGCCTTGCGGCTCTTCGATACCCCGTACTTGATTGCGTTCTCGACGATGGGCTGAAGGAGCAGCGCCGGCATGCGCGCATTCTCGAGTTCCGGCGGAACGTCGATCTCAACCGTCAGCCGATCCGGGAAGCGAGCCATCTCGATGTCCAGGTACAGGCGCTGAAGGCCGATTTCCTCCGCGAGGCTGACGTCGGCGGTGGGGTCGAGCGAGAGGCTGGTGCGGAAGAAGGTCGAAAGCGCCAGCAGCATGTTCTCCGCCCGGTCGGTCCGGCCGGTCATGACCAGCGATGAGAGCGAGTTCAGCGTGTTGAACAGGAAGTGCGGATTGACCTGATATCGCAGCGCGCGGACCTGCGCGGCCTGCGCTGCACTCTCGGCATCCGCAAGCCGCCGTTGCGCGGCCAGCGCCGTCGCCTGGGCTTCGCTGGCGATGTAGAAGGCGGTCCAGCCGATGAAGAAAAACAGCCAGGTGACCGCAACATCGAGCCCCCAGCGAACGCGCTTCATCTTGTCGAGTTCGTGGACCTTCGGCGTGGTGAGGACCAGCGGCTCCTGCGCGGTACGCTCGATCCGCAGCTTGTCGCCCTGCTCGATGACGGTGAAGCCCTCGCGGGTCTGGAAGCGGAATTCCTCGCGGCTCTCACGCATCCAGTCTTCGGTCAGCACCACGGCGGAGCCCAGGATGCCCGCGCCGATCGCGCAGCTGATCGCAGCCGTGACCACCTTCCGGCGGATCGTGGCGCCTTGGGTCAGCCCGGCGATTGCGGCATAGATCAGGCCGTTGATGACGATACCGAAGCTGATGACGGCCAGCTTGTTCGTGACCGTCGTCCAGGGGTCGGTGCCGAGGGAAGCCCTGACCACAACGGTCAGCGCGTAGAACAGCCAGAAACCGAGGATCGATTTCACGGCGAACGGCCAGTCGGAGAACCGGGTCCGCGCGACCGCGGGAGGAGGCATCATGAGCATTGGTACGGTCATGTCCCAAAACTCCTCTGCGGCAAACCGCCGCCTGCCCATTGGCAGAAGCGCCGGTGCATCCGGTCGAAACGAGACGGGTTGCGGAACGCTTGAGCCGCCCCGCTCGTTTCTGGGGTGCAATGTTAGGTCATGGAGAGCGCGCTGTGAATGCTGGCAAGGACAAAGACACGGTCGCCCCGCCGGCGGTGTTCTCCGCGCCCCCGGAACGCGATCTTGAGCGCAAGCTGAAGCAGCATCCCGATGATGAGGATGCGAAGGTCGATGTCGGCAGCGATGAATCGATGGATGCGTCGGACCCGCCATCCGCGTCGCAGCCGGGCAATAACTGCGAACCGGTGCCGTCGTCAGGCTTCCCGGACGGCTAAGCGCCAATGGTAACGGATGCGTCACAAAAACGCATCGCCGTTGCCATAAATCCACAATCCACAGTTTTCCCGAACGTGGTCAATTTCTGGCCTAGACGCAGTGACTCCCCTCTGATTCAATCTGAACGGGGGTTGGGACTGTGGTTAAGCAATGTGCAACCAAATGCACCGCATCATCCCGACCAGGGCAAAAGGAGTCGGGTTCATGATTACGCGGACCAGCCAGCCGGCAAGCGGCGCGATGCTGATCTCGGAGATGAAGGAGTTTGCGGGCTTCACGAAGGCCACGCAGCGCTACATCCGCCGGTCGCTCGATGTGGCTTATGGCCGTCGTGACCCGATGGAATGCTGGGCTCGCGACGAAGGCGAAGCCGCCTCGATCCGCGCGCAGGCTCGCCTCTACAAGCAGATCGATCATCTGCGCATGCAGGTGCCGGACGACAGCGGCCTCGATATGATCGAGCCGTTCGTCGGCATGCTGATCACGCTCAGCGCCTTCGACCTCGGCCAGGACCGCCTGCCGAACTTCGCCGCCTACCGCTTCCTCTACGAGCGGCTGATCGGCGCCTCGGCCCGCCCGTGGCTGCCGAGCGCCTTCTGCGCCGCCGCCGCCCTGCCGCACCTGCATCCGGACCGCCGCCGGGTCCTGCTCCAGTCGATCAGCGAGAGCGCTGCGACGGCGCCGGGCTGGTCGGGCCGCGAGCCGGTGTTCTGGCCGGAGTGGGTCGAGAAGGTCGACCTCAAGGCCGCCGCCTAATCCTATCCATCATCGTAAGCGTGAGCGAAGCGATCCGGCCTGGTCTGGATCGCTTCGTTGTCTCTGCGCTGCGTGCCCCTCAAGCAGGCGCCTTCACTGACGGATAGATCTCGGCCAGCTGCCTGAGGCTGTCCTCGGCATTCTTGTGATGGACGAAGACGACGCCGGCAGCTTCGTAGGCGGCGCGGTGGTTCTCACGGTAGTCGACGAGCACATCGCCCTTGTGCATGTGCTTGTGCTTGTCGCGGGCCATGCAGGTGATGATCGGCACGCCAGGGAAGTGCTCGGCGGCCCATTCGACCTTCTGGGGTGCTGCCCACTTGCCTAGCGGAAGACCGGTGAGGATCGTTGGCTTGAGGTGCTTCACGCCGTCGAACAGCACTCGGGCATCCGGCATCTCCGGCAAGCTCCCGTAGAAGTTCTTCGCCGTCGCCAGCCGCTTCCAAAAAGCGCCGCGCCCATGCTTCGCCTCGAACTGGCGCACGGTCATGCCGAGCAGCCGCCGCGCACCTTCGTCGAAGTCGGCGAGCACCCCGTCGGCGTCGAGAAACAACCTCGGCTCAGTCATCAGAAGCGCGCCGGCTCCAGCGTGATGTCGATCGGAGCGGGCAGGGGCTCCCATCCCTTGTCGCGGAGCACGTCGTTGCTTTCCCGCGCCTTGCGGGTCGGCCCGAGCGACCAGGTGATGTGGTAGGTCGATCCGTCCGGCCGGTCGGTCGTGCCGTCCAGCTCCACCACGAGGCATTCCAGGCTCCGGCCGTCGTCGGCTCGGCCGACAATCCGCGCCGAACCAGGCTCACGGGGCAGGGGCGTCTGCGGGGTGGCGCCGACGCGCAGGGTAACGTGGTCGGCGACGGCATTGTCGTACTTGGGCGGGAAACGCTGGAGCAGGACCTCGCGCTCGTCGCGGGGGAGCTTCCAGCCGGTCACGGTTCCGGGTCTGGCCATGCGAGGCCCAACCGCCTCAGGCCGAAGTGGTTGCTCCAAGCCGCTCGACGATCTCCCGCGCGAAATCGATCAGCGTGTCGTCCCGCGCGCCCATGATCAGGATGCGGTCGCCGGATTGTGCCTCCGCCACCAGCTTGCTGCCGATGTCGGCCCGCTGGGCGATATGCTCAGCCTGCTTGCCATGCGAGCGCACCTGCTCGACCAGCCATTCCGAACCGCGCGACTTGTCGACCGTACCGCCCTGATAGACCGGGTCGGGCAGGAAAAGCCGATCATCCGGCGCCATGCCATCGGCGAGGCTTTCAGCAAGTGGCTCGCCCATCTTGGCGAGCGGGCCGTAGCCATGCGGCTGAAACATGATCAGCAAGCGGCCAGGCTGGGCCCGCATCGTTGCAAGCGTCGCCGTGATCTTGTCCGGGTTGTGCGCGAAGTCGTCGATGACCGTGACGCCGGCAGCCTCGCCGACGATCTCGAGCCGCCGCCGCAGCCCTTCGAAACGCCCCATCGCGTTCACGGCATCTTCGATCCGGACGCCCATCAACCGAGCCGCGGCAATCGCTGCGAGAGCGTTGGAGGCGTTGTGCCGGCCGGGCACCGCGAGACGGACGTCGTAGCGCGCACCCTCGGCCTCGAGCGCGAAGGTGACGCCGAAGGGCTCCAGCTGCAGGTCCT
>DASVXN010000357.1:0-6893 GCA_036392635.1 Sphingomicrobium sp.
AGCAGCCGACGATCTTCTATGCGATCGTCTTCGTGCTGGTCCTGATGCGGCTCGACGTGCCGATCAATGTTTACCTGGCGTGGGGCTATGTCCTGTTGCGGATCGTGCACAGCATCGTTCAGGCGACAGTGAACATCGTCCGGATCCGCTTCACCCTGTTCGCTCTGGCGACCCTATGCCTGGTCGCGCTGACGCTTCACGCGGCGATGTTCATCCTCGGCCACTGAAGCAGGCGGCAAGCTCGACGTGGGTCGACCAGCGGAACTGGCCGACAGGGTCGACCCAATCGAGGGTGTAGCCGCCGTCCACGAGCGTCTTGGCGTCGCGCGCAAAGGTCGCCGGGTTGCAGCTCACATAGGCGATGCGGCCGATGCGGGCACGAGCGAGCTCGGCCACCTGCTCCTCGGCACCGGCTCTCGGCGGATCGAGGATCACGGAGTCGAACCGCTTGAGTTCGCCGCGGTCGAGCGGACGCCGGTACAAGTCGCGATGCTCGATTGCGGCGGTAGGTAGCGCGCGGACCAGGGCCGCGGCGGCATCTCGGGACGCTTCAGCGGCGTATGCGGCGCGGGTCGCCAGCGCGAAGGTGCCGAGCCCCGCGAACAAGTCAGCAACGCGCTGCCCGCCGCTGACGGCCTCGCGGACCGCCTGCACCAACATGTCTTCCCCATCCTGCGTGGCCTGCAAGAAGCTGCCGTGCGGGAAAGCGACAGGCACTCCGGAAAGCGTGACCGTCGCCGGCTGCGGCGCGAAGATCGTATCGGGTCCAAGTCCGCGATCGACGCTAAGACGCGCGAGATCGTGCTTCAGCGCGAATGACGTCAGAGCTTCGACCTCGCTGAGCCGCCCCGAGGGAACGCCCTTCAAGATCACGTCGGCGCCGTAATCGAGAAGCGTGAGCTGGATTTCCGCCGTCCGCTTGGGGTGGATCATGCCGCTGAGCACCTGCCGTAGCGGCTCAACCAGCTCGAACAGCTCGGGCCTGAGGATGTGGCACTCGTGCATGTCGACGATACGATGCGACATCTCGGCATTGAAGCCGATCAGCACCCTGTTGCCGACCTGCAGCGCCTTCAACGTCGCCCGCCGGCGGCTCCGCGGAGGAGAGAGATGGGGTTTGCGAATCTCCGTCTGGAGACCGTGCTGCGCCAGCGCTCCTTCGATCCGTGACACGAGGTAGCCACGGTAGGCGTCGTCGTCCGCGTGCTGGAGCTGGCAGCCGCCGCACTCCGGGAAGTGACGGCAAGGCGGCTCCTGGTGGTGCGGACCGAAGGCCAGTGCCCCATCGTCGAGCACGGCGTCGCCGGGAACGCCGAAGGGCACGTGGCGCCCACTTGACGTCACGCCGTCGCCGCGTGCCGCGATACGCACGATTGGCTCGTTCATCGGACGGAGTCGATCGCCTGCGGGATGGCTGCGGCAAGATCGTCGGCGATCATGTCCGGTCCGGCAATCTCGGCTGCGCGGCCGTGCAGCCACACTGCGGCGCACGCCGCCTCGAAGGCAGGCATGCCGCGCGCTCGGAACGCTGCGATGATACCCGACAGCACGTCGCCAGTCCCCGCGCTAGCGAGCCAGGCCGGCGCAGGCGGGCGGAAACCGAGGCGCCCGTCAGGCGCAGCGACCAGGGTGTCGGCGCCCTTGTAGACCACCACAGCACCCGTCAGGCGTGCCGCCTCCAGCGCCTGTTCCGGCTTGGTCCCGGCCCGCTCGCCAAACAACTTGCGAAACTCGCCCTCGTGAGGGGTGATGACGGCGTCCTGCCCACGCAGGCGCTCGGGTTCCCCGAGATGCGTGATGCCATCGGCATCGATGACCTTCGGCGCTCGCGACGTCAGCGCCAGCGTCAGCACCTGAGGGATGTCGCCGAGACCGGGGCCGACGAGCAGGCAGTCGATGCGTGGATCATTCACCTCCGCCGTATCCACCTGGACGACCGACGAGGGCAGCGCCTCGATCGGACGCGACGTGCTGACCCGGACGTACCCCGCGCCGGCCCGTGCCGCAGCCGTGGCGGCAAGCGCGATCGCGCCCGGCATCTTGCCGGCGAGCGCGTGTACGAGCCCTCGCGTGTACTTGTGCAGACCCGGCTGCAGGGGTGGAATCCGCGGCGCAGCAATCTCATGCCACTGCGCGTCAGCATTGATGCCAATGTCGGCGAGCACGACGCGTCCGCAGCGATCCATCGCAGGATGCAGCAAGTGTGCCGGCTTCATGGCGCCGAACGTCACCGTCAGATCGAATTGCGGCACCGGACCGAGGCACTCGCCGCTGTCCGTTTGAACCCCGCTGGGAACGTCGCAGGCAATACTCACGACAGCAGCATCGGAGAGCCTGGAAAGCTGTTGGAATACAGCCTCATCGAGGCTGCGGCTGAGGCCGGTTCCGAACAGGGCATCGATGACCAGAGGAGCGGCTTCGGTGGCGTGCGACAGCGGCTCGACCTCACCTGACCAATGCGAGCGCGCCCACTTCGCTGCGTCGCTTCGAGGCTCACTCAGCGCCGCGACACGGACCTGCACTCCGCGCTGCGCCAGATGTCGAGCGGCGACATATCCGTCGCCCCCATTGTTACCCGGTCCGCAAAGGATGAGTGTCGGCAGCGGCCCCGCAAAGCGGAAGGCGGCGTCGGCGAGTGCTGCCCCTGCCCGTTCCATCAGTGTTTCGACGCTGGTGCCGCGGTCGACCGCCGCCTGCTCGGCGGCGCGCATTGCTTCAGCAGTAAGGATCGGACGCGACGTCATCGTCGCGCCCCTAGCGCAGGAACGTCGGCAGGCGCCACCATTCGCTGGGGACATCGCGCGCCGCTTGGTCTCGCGCCTTCTCGCTGTCGAAGAGAGCAAAGCAGGTCGCGCCGGAGCCGGACATGCGCGTGATGGTCGCACCCGGCTGCGCCGCAAGCCATCCAAGCACCGCTTCGATCTCAGGCACCAGAGCGATTGCGGGCGCCTGAAGGTCGTTGCGACCTTCACGCCAGTCGCCCAGCGGTCCCCGATCGACGCCATCCCATGCAGCGAACACCTCGCTCGTCGAGAGCGCGACACCCGGGTTCACCAGCAGCACCGGCGTGCCGGAGACGTCCGACAGATCGACCAGCGTCAAACGATCGCCGGCGCCTTCACCTCGAGCGGCCAGGCTGAGCAGACACGCGGGCACGTCACTTCCAAGCTGGGGCGCCACGGCTTGCGCATGGGCCGGGTCGATTTGCCACAATGACGTCAACAGCCGCAGCGTGGCAGCAGCGTCCGCCGATCCTCCGCCGATGCCCGAGGCGACGGGGAGGCGCTTCTCGAGCGTGAGCGACGCGCCACGGGAGACGTTAGCCTGCGCCGCGAGAGCGCGTGCGGCCTTCAATGCAAGATTGCTGTCAGAGACTCCGAGTTCTGCTGCGAAAGGCCCGGTCACCTTCAAGCAGATTGCTTCGGCCGGCTCCGCGCTCAGCCGGTCGCCATCCGTGCAGAAGGCGAAGATCGTCTCGATGGCATGCCTGCCGTCGGGCAGCTTGCCACGGACATGGAGCGCCAGGTTGAGCTTGGCGGGCGCGACATCCCGCGCCGGAGCGCTCAAGGGGCAGCGTTGCCGGGCGTCAGCCCGCTGACGAGCTTGGCCTTCACGCGCGCTGCAATCTCGTCTTCTGCCGTGACCAGCGACGCATTCCAGGCGAAGCGCGCCTCATACCGGCGCCCTGACCGGTAAAGCGCATCACCGAGATGCTCCTGGATCTCCGCCTGATCGGGGTCCTTCTCCGCGGCGCGCTGCAGCGTAGCGATCGCCTCGTCGACTTTCCCGCGCTTGAACTCCGCCCAACCGAGCGAGTCGGTGATGGAGGCGTCGTCAGGCGCAAGCTCGCTGGCCTTGCGGATCATGGCCTCCGCCGCGTCGACATTCTCGCCGCGTTCAAGCTGGGCGTAGCCGAGGAAGTTGAGAAGCAGCGGCTCGCTCGGTGCGAGCGCCAGTCCCTGTTGCAGCGCCGAACGGGCCTCCGGCCAGCGGTTCGCATCCTGCAGCGCGCTTGCCCGCAGCAGGAGCAAAGTCCACAGGTCGCCCTTGACGTTCTGCGCCTGAGCGAGCGTGATGGCCCGGCCGTAAGCGTCGGCCGCCTGCCCGTGCCGCTTCATCGCCTGAAGCACGTCGCCAAGCCGCGAATAATCGCTCGCATCCGCATCTCGGGACGAAGCGGCACTCGCCGCAATGCGATAGGCTTCGTCGAGGCGCTTTCCGTTCGTGAGGATGCGCGCCTGCACGTCACGAACCTGCGAGATCAGCGCGTCGTTCGCCGGAACCGTGCGCAACAGGCGCAGCGCCTCGTCCGTGCGGTCCTGCGCTGCGAGAAGCAGGCCCAGCAGGGCAATCGTGCTGCTGCTTTGCGGGTTCACATAGCGGGCGACCTGGACCAGGCCGATCGGCGCGGTCGAGCGCTGCACGCGAGCGAGATCAGCAGAGAAGGCCGAGAGCACCTCGCCATAGGCTTTCGGCAGGGTGTCGATCGCCTGTCCGCTCTGACGCCCGGCGGCGATGCGCTGCCGCTCCGCCACCTCGCCGGCACCCATGCCCTCGATGATCATCTGCGCGCGAGCGCGATCGCCGGCGGCAAGGAAGCCATCCGCCAGAGCAAGCCGCAACCGCTGCTCGCGTCCTCCCGCATGACCAACCGCCTGCCTCGCGTAAGTCTCAGCCTCGGCGGTTCGACGGAACTTGAGCAGGATCAGGGCGCGCTGTTCCGGGATCAGCGGAGCCAACAAGCTGCCCGCCGGAGCCTGATCCAGCGCCGCCATGGCTCGTGCGGCATCGCCGCGGTCCGCAGCCGCCCAGGCGCTGATCAACGGCGAGAGGAACGTCAGGTCGCCGCTTGCCGCTCCGCTTGCAAGCCAGGGCAGCGCGCGCTCCGGACGCCCGCGCCGGATTTCCTCGCCAACCAGCATCAGCCGTGCGTCGGTGGCGAGCGTCGCCGCAGGCACACGCTGAGCAAGGCTGAGCGCGACGTCAATCTGTCCGGCACTCAGCGCTTCGCCCAAAGCCTTGCGCGCAATGTCGACCTTGCCCGGGTCGGCGTCCGCAAGGGACGCCAGGAGCTGTGCAGCCCGAGCGTGATCGCCGCTCATCGCTGCCGCGCGCGCCTGCACATAAGTCCGCGCCGTGTCGGATATGGTCAGCCGGGCGCCAGCGGGTGTCGCGCCAAGCGCCAGAGCTGCAACCGCTGCGCCGCCGAGCCACTTACATGTTCGGGTAATTGGGGCCTCCGCCGCCTTCGGGAGTGACCCAGTTGATGTTCTGGGTCGGGTCCTTGATGTCGCAAGTCTTGCAGTGGACGCAGTTCTGGGCGTTGATCTGGAGCCTAGGGTCACCGTTCTCGCCATCGACATATTCGTAAACGCCCGCCGGACAATAACGCTGCTCGGGTCCGGCATACACGGGCAAGTTGATCGCGGTGGGTATGTCCGCATCCTTGAGCGTCAGATGAACCGGCTGGTCCTCCTCGTGGTTGGTGTTCGAGATGAACACTGAGGACAGACGGTCGAAGGTGAGGACGCCGTCGGGCTTCGGATAGTCGATCGGCCGCGCGTGGTCCTTGCGCTTCAGCTGCTTGTGGTCCGGCTTGTGCTTCAGGGTCCACGGCACGCCGATGCCGAGCTGGTTCAGCCACAGGTCGATGCCGGCGTAGAGCGTTCCCAAAGTGCTGCCGAAATGAGCAACGGCCGGTTGCGCGTTGCGGACCATCTTCAGCTCTTTCGCGACCCAGCTCGAACGCAGGTTCGTCTCGTAACTGTCGAGCGTGTCGGCGCTGCGGTCCGCACCGATCGCCTCGAAGGCAGCTTCGGCTGCCAGCATCGCCGACTTCATCGCCGTATGCGTGCCCTTGATCCGGGGCACGTTCACGAAGCCTGCCGAGCAGCCGATGAGCGCGCCGCCTGGGAAGGCCAGCTTCGGGATGGCCTGGTAGCCGCCCTCATTGATGGCCCGAGCCCCATAGGAGACCCGGCGGCCGCCCTCGATCTCGGCGCGGATCGCCGGATGCGTCTTCCAGCGCTGCATCTCTTCGAAAGGTGAAAGATATGGGTTCGAATAGTCGAGCGCGACGACGAAGCCGAGCGCGACCTGGTTGTTCTCCTGGTGGTAGAGGAACCCGCCGCCCCACGCGTCATCGAGCGGCCAGCCCTGCGTGTGGATCACTCGGCCGGGCTTATGCTTATCGGCAGGAATGTCCCACAATTCCTTGATTCCGAGGCCGTAAACCTGCGGCCCACTCTGGTCCCGCAGGCCGAAGATCTCGGTCAGCCGCTTGGTCAGATGGCCGCGCGCACCCTCGGCGAAGAACGTATATTTGGCGTGCAGCTCCATGCCGGGCTGGTAGTCGGGACGATGGCTCCCATCGCGAGCGATGCCCATGTCCCCCGTCGCGACGCCTCGCACCGACCCGTCCTCGTTGAACAGGATCTCGGACGCCGGGAAACCCGGGAAGATCTCGACGCCGAGTTCCTCCGCCTGGCCCTGCAGCCAGCGGCAGAAATTGCCGAGGCTGAGCGTGAAGGTGCCCTTGTTCCGCATGAACGGTGGGGTGAGCGCGTGCGGCAGGCCGCGCTTGCCGCGCGCTGAAAGCACCCAATGATGGTTCTCAGTCACCGGAACGGTGAGCGGCGAACCCTTGTCCTTCCAGTCGGGGATGAGCTCGTTGAGCGCGATCGGATCGATAACGGCGCCCGACAGGATGTGCGCACCGATCTCGCTGCCCTTCTCAAGGATGCAGACCGAGAGCTCGCGCCCGGCTTCGCCGGCAAGCTGCTTCAGGCGAATGCCGGCACTGAGGCCGGCAGGGCCGCCGCCGACGATCACCACGTCGTACTGCATGGATTCGCGTTCGGTCATCCGTCTCTCTCTGTTCCCGCCCTGGGAGG
>DASVXN010000358.1:0-2322 GCA_036392635.1 Sphingomicrobium sp.
AAGGCGCGCGCCGACCTCCCGCGCATGCCGAAGGGCCGTTACGCGATCATGCTCAACTACATGCCAAAGGTCGGCAATCTCGGCCTCGACATGATGCTTCGCACGTGTACCATTCAGGTTAATCTCGACTATTCGTCGGAATCCGACATGGTGAAGAAGTTTCGAGTTGGCCTGGCGCTTCAACCGGTCGCGACCGCGCTTTTCGCCAACTCGCCGTTCACCGAGCGCAAGCCCAACGGCTACAAGAGCTTCCGCAGCCATATTTGGGAGGACACCGACCCGGACCGCACGGGCATGCTCCCCTTCGTGTTCGAGGACGGGTTCGGCTACGAGCGCTACTGCGACTATGCGCTGAAGGTTCCGATGTACTTCGTCTATCGCGACGGCAATTACATCGACGTCGCTGGCGAGCGCTTTGCCGACTTCCTCGAAGGCAAGCTGCCGCAGCTGCCAGGCGAGAAGCCGACGATCACGGACTGGAACGACCATCTCTCGACCGCCTTCCCGGAAGTGCGCCTCAAGAGCTTCCTCGAAATGCGCGGTGCCGACGGCGGCCGCTGGAGCCGCATCTGTGGCCTGCCGGCGCTGTGGGTCGGGCTGCTCTATGACGACCAGGCGCTCGACGAGGCGTGGGAGCTGGTGAAGCACTGGAACATCGAGGGTCGCGAGAAACTACGCCGCGATGTGCCGAAGCTGGCGCTCGACGCCGTCACGCCCGATGGCGAAAGCATGCGCGAGCTCGCGAGCAAGGTACTCGATATTTCGGCCGGCGGCCTCACCCGCCGCGCGCGTCTCAACAGCGCGGGCGACAATGAGGGCGGCTTCCTCGATCCGCTGCGTGATGTCGTGACCACAGGCATGACACCCGCCGACCGCCTGTTGCACAAGTTCGAGACCGAGTGGGACGGTGACGTCTCGCACATCTACGAGGAATTCAGCTTCTGATGGACGCAGTCAGCACTCCGCGCCGGACGCTTTACCCTGCGATCGAGCCGTACGAATCCGGCATGCTCGACGTCGGTGACGGGCACCGGTTGCACTGGGAGCTTTGCGGCAATCCGAACGGCAAGCCCGTGGTGTTTCTCCACGGCGGCCCCGGCGGCGGGTCGAGCCCTGACCACCGGCGGCAGTTTAATCCCGACAAGTACAAGATCCTGGTATTCGACCAGCGCGGCTGCGGGCGTTCCACGCCCTATGCGAGCCTGGAAGCGAACACGACCTGGGACCTCGTCGAGGATATCGAGAAGCTTCGCACGCAGGTGTCGAAGGTCGACAAGTGGCAGGTGTTCGGCGGCAGCTGGGGGTCCACCCTCGCGCTCGCTTATGCCGAGACTTATCCGGAGCGCGTCACCGAGCTGGTGCTGCGCGGCATCTTCCTGTTCGACCAGTATGAGATCGACTGGATGTACGCTCCCGGCGGCGCTTCGCAGGTCTATCCCGACAAGTTCGAGGAGTTCCTGGCCCCGATCCCTGAGGCCGAGCGCGGCGACCTCGTCGAGGCCTATCGCAAGCGCCTGACCAGCGACAACAAGGAGGAGCAGCTCACGGCCGCCAAGGCCTGGAGCAAGTGGGAGGGCGACATCGTCACTTTGCTCCCCAGCCCTTCGACCATCGAGCATTTCACCAGCCCCGACGTGGCCGTCGCCGTCGCGCGGATCGAGAACCACTACATGGCGCACAATGGCTGGTTCGAGGAAGGCCAACTGCTCGAAGGCGCGAAGAAGCTCAAAGGGATCCCGGGCCTGATCGTCCAAGGCCGACACGACACCTGCACGCCGCCCGCCGCCGCATGGAGGCTGAAGGCCGCGTGGCCCGAGGTCGAGCTGAACATCGTCCCGGATGGCGGGCACCTGTTCACCGAACCCGGCGTGCTCGACGGCCTCATCCGTGCAACGGACAAGTTCGCGGACGCCTGAACTACTCGCCCGGGCGGTACACGCGCTCCGTATGAGCCTTCAATTGATCCGGATAGAAGTAGACCTCGCGCAGATTGCCTGACGCATATCGCTGCGCCTGGTCGTTGAAGTGCCGCGATTGCGCATGACCGCTCTCGCCGCCAGCCGTTACTGCGTGCGCGCGAACCCGTCTGCCAAACTCGACCACGGCCACGAAGCTGTTCCCGTAATTGCCGTACCAGCGCTTCGTGCCGGGCTTCTGCTCGGAGCGAAGCGACGCAAGCGAGCCGTAGCTGCCTTCAGCAAACGCTACCGGGAGGCTCGGCGCGCTGTCGCTGTACGTCGGCTGGATCGCCGACGACGTGCGCTGGACACGGTTGATCTCGCCCCATGGCACCTGCCACCTGCCGAAATCGCCGGTGAGCCG
>DASVXN010000359.1:0-2837 GCA_036392635.1 Sphingomicrobium sp.
CGACCCGCCACCTCGTCTTCGAATAGCGAGCGCGCGTGGCTGGCGGGCTCTGGCACACCCTCACGGCGGTCATGTCCGCCTGGCACTCGAGCAAGCTCTTCATCGAGCGCTCGCTTTCCATCGAGCACGACGCGCTTCACATCCTCGCAGGGGTGCTCCTGTGGTTGGGCTTGGCGGCCGCATTCAGGCGCTCGCTTGCCTCGGGGCTGCCGTGGGGGATTCTCCTCGCGGCAAAGGATCTGCTCCTCACCATGTTCGTCCCGACCCTCCTGCTAGCGGCGCTGCGGCTCCGCCCTGAGCTCTTTGGGACCGGCGGCAGAGCGCGCCGACGGCGCTGATGACGGGGAGGCTGGGCTTGCGCTCGGCCACGGCACAGGCTCGTTCGTCCTTGCGATGGGCGGGCGCCGTAGGTTCCGGGCCAGCAGCAGTCCGCGCATGAACGCCCGAAGCGTGTGCGGCTCCAGCGATGCCCAGGCGGTCCACACGAGCGCACTGAGGCTGCGATAGTCCAGCCCAAGCTTCCCGCGGCGAAGCAGCCGGCGCAGGAAGCGTGGCCTCCCGCCTGCCCACAATTCCATCGAGCCAAGCGAGATGAAGACCCGGGGGTCGATCTTGGCGCTGCCATCGATTGGCGATCGAAGCAGGTCTTCGTACGGCTGGTCCTGAACGACCCGCTCGCGCGACCGGTACATCAGGTCGATCGCATTCTCGACCCGCTCCCGCTTCGAGGCAATCCGGGTGCTGCCGGGCGACTGGCGCACTCCGTAGACGGCGTAGGGCAGGACCATTACCTTCGATGCCGCCGCCATGCGCAGGATCAGGTCGTGGTCCTCCCAGAACTCGCACTCGGTGCGGTAACCGCCGACGGCATCGAAGATGTGCTGGCGGTACATCATCGGGCCGTTGCCGAACGGTGGGACCAGGCGCGGGTGCTGAAGCCGCCAAGTCTCTGCGGGGCGGATGATCCGCCCCCTCGCATCAATGACGTCGGCGAGCCCGCCGACAACGCCGACGTCCCGGTTCCGCTCGAGGACGGCTAGCTGGTCGGCGAGCCGCCACGGGTAGGAGATGTCGTCAGCGTCCGTGCGAGCGACGATGGGTGTGATTGCGGCGCGGGCCACCCGCTCCGAGCTTAGCGCAGGACCGAGATTGCGCGGTTCTTCGATGAGGGTGATGCGATCATCCTGCGCTGCCCAATGGCGGAGGCGCTCGGTCGAACCGTCGGTGCTCGCGTCGTCGAGGATGATGAACCGGAAGTCCGTGTAAGTCTGGGCGAGGATGCTTTCGACCGCCGCGTCGAGGAACGGGAGCGCATTGTGCACGGGCATGACGACGCTGAGCTGAGGCGCGTCAGCGTCGTTCGATCTGGTGCCGGTTGCCTTTTCCATGGTCGAGCAAGGTCACGCTACCGGGAAAGTTGAGGAATGCTAGGGACATGCGGGCCAAACCAACGATCAGCCCTTGCCGGTGAGCGCGGCGAAGAACCTTCTCAACCTGCCTCTCAGCTCTGCCTGAGCGATGTCGAGCCGCTCGAAGAGCAGGGGCGCGGCCGTTCGCAGGCGGAATCTCCACCCTCGATCCGTCGCGTGCACGATGACGCGCGGCAGGTTGAAGCGGTCGCTGCGACGATCAACGCATCCGTCCCTGATCCCGAAGGCGGCGGTGAACGCCGCTTCGCGCACGGATTCTCGCGATCGCTCATCGACGTCGCCGAACGGATAAGCAAAGAAACGTGGGCGGCGAAGGCCGAGGGCTGCCAGGTCGGCCATGGACCCCTCCAGCTCTCCGCGTCGCTCCTCATCGTTCAGGGTGACAAGGCTCCGATGGGTACGAGAGTGTGAACCCACCTCGACGCCGAATGCCTCCAGCTGTCGCACTTGTTCCGGCTTGAGCAACTCACGCGGTGGTCCGCCACCCGCGCGGTCCCATTCGTTGGTCGTCGACCCAAGCGCCGTCACGGCAAATGCCAGCGCCTCGATGTTGCGTGGCCGGAGGATATCGCGCGCAACCTCCACGAGGTCGGCATAGCAGTCGTCGAACGTCAGCAGCACCGCACGACGAGGCAGCGCGGCGTTGCCTGCCAGATAGTGCGCGAACATCTCAGCACCGATGAAGTGAAAGCCCCGTCGCGACAGTGAGTCGAGGTGCTCGACGAACAGCCATCGAGGGACGGCATATCGGCGGAGGGCGGCGTCGTCGGACCAGTCCTGAACAGCGTGATAGCCGAGCACCAGCACACGCTCGCCGAGAGGGTACCAGCCGAGGCGTCGTAGCTCCGACCAGTACAGCGCCGCACGAGCGCCGAGGAAGAAGCGGGACAATGTGCGGCTCGAACGCAACGGCGTCTTCAACCCCGCGGTGGCGATTGGTGTCGCGAGCGCCGCCCACAGCCGCGCAAGGAGTGGGACCGCCGAGACTGGACCGAACACGAAACGAGTGGACCAGCGCGTGGCTCCGCGAGCTTCAAACAGCCGGCGGATGATCTCCGGATGCTTGCACGCAAGGCGCACGTCGCCGGCCGCGCGCATGGGAGCGCGCCTGATCAGCTCGCGCGGGCTGACGACGTAGCGCTGGTAGCTGATCGCCGCGGGGTTGTGCCGGACGTCGTACCTGGCGAGCAGGCGGATGCCGAGGTCCGCATCCTCATTCGCGAACGCGGTCTCACTCGTATAGCCTTCGTCGAAGCCGCCCACCGCCCGGAAGACGGTGCTCCGAACGGAGAGTTGGCCGGTCCAGACGTCGAAGAGCGTGAGCGGACCGCCGCGCCGCTTCAACCAGGCCTCGTTGCTGTCCGACATGAAGCCGGCTGGGGAGCCGGGGTCGCGCAGGACATCGCC
>DASVXN010000360.1:0-6415 GCA_036392635.1 Sphingomicrobium sp.
AACGCTCGTGTCCGGGAAAACCGAGGCATAGAATTCCGCAGCCTTCCTGGCCTGCCCGTGGTCGAACCACAGGCAAGTGGTCATCTTGTCAGCCATGTCGCTCTCCCGCTTGTCTTACTGCCCGCCGACCAGTGCGAATTCCGCACCCTGCGGGTCGCTGCCGATGACGATCCAGTCGCCCGTCGGCACCTGGTGGGGTCCCATGTGGATCGTTCCGCCCTTGCTCTCGGCCACGTCCTTCGCCTCCGCGATCGAGGGCACGCGAATGTAGAAGCGGAAGTGCGGTGGCTGCCCGTCGGCGGCGTCGAACATCGCGCCGATCCGCTGCCCGCCATGGTCGATGAAGCGGTATTTACCCATCGGGCCCATGTCCATGAAGTCATCGGTGCCCCAGCCGAATTGTTCGCCGTAGAAGCGCCGGGCCGCCTCCACGTCGCTCGTCTGAAGCTCGTTCCAGCCCACCCGCTGCGGCGCATCGGTCGAGAAGACGTCGCTCTGCGCATCGGGGTCGTTCGCGGGCGGGATCGGCGTCATCACATAGAAAGGAGCGCCCTGCGGATCGCTGACCATCGCGATCCGCCCCACGTTGGGGATGTCGAATGGCGGCATCGCGGTCTTGCCGCCCGCGCGCTCGATCCTCGCCACTGCCCGATCGACATCCGGCACATGGATATAGCCGAGCCACCCGGGCCTTGCGCCGTGCTGCTGCATTTCCGGGGTGATCGGCATCAATCCGCCGGCGAAGCCGCCGTCGCTGCGGTTGATCATGCGATAGCCCTTGAACTCTTCGGCGGCCGGGCCGACGTCCCAGCCGACCACCGCATCGTAGAACTCCTTCGCCGCATCGGCGTCGGTGGTCATCAACTCATACCAGATGAAGCCGCCGCTGCTTGGCTCGGTCTCACTCCACTCCAGCGTCGGAGCAGATTCCGTGCGCACGTCAGTCATGGTCTCGCCCTCCGTGTTTCAGCTGCGTTCGCTCCCGCTCAGTTAGGCGGTCAGCGGAACCCTCGGCGTGATCCTCTGGCTCGCGGTGTCGAGCAGCACGTCGAAGCCACCCCAGAACATGCGGCTGCCGTCGAACAGACCACCGCCATGCTGCATGCGATTGTCCTGCATGATCTTCTGCCAGGCGTCGTCGCGCTTGGCCTTGTCGGGCCATTCGATGAACGAAAAGGCGACGGTCTCCCCATCCTGCGCCTTCACTGCGCGGTAGAAGTCGGTGACCTTGCCGTGGCTGATGTCGTCGCCGAGCGTCTCGACGACCCGCGTGGCGCCGTATTCCAGGAATACCTTCGCGTTCTGGCTCGCGAGGCGGGTGTACTCGTCACGCTTCTCCTCGGGCACCGGCACGACGATCCCGTCGATGTAGCCGCCGCCGGCAGTGCCCTCGTCCACGACGGACTGGAAGCCGCCCATGATCATGCGCTTTCCGTCGAACGGCAGGTCCTTGCCCATCTCCGCCATGGCGGGATCGCTCATCATCTTCTCGGTTGCGGCGTCGCGTTCGGCGCGCGACTGATATTCGAAGAAGGAGAAGACGATTTTCTCGTCGGGCGTCGCGTCGACCGCCTTGCGGAAGTCGGTCTGCTTGCCCTCCGGAACGTCGCTGTCCCAGCTCTCCACCATTCTCCTGACGCCCTTCTCCAGCATGACGGGGGCGAATTCGGACGCGTGCTTGGCGTAAGCGTCCCTGTTCCCCTGCGGCACCGGGACGATGAAGCCTTCGAAGTAGGTCATGCTGCCTCTCCTGCTTTGCTCTGCTGGAATCCTGCCATCTGGTCGGCAAGCGCCCGCTGGAAGGCGGGGCGGTCCTGCCCACGCTCCATCAGCGCGACGATGTTCGGATATTTCTCGACGATCTGCTGGGTGCGCAATTGCCGCAGCACCGCGACGGTCATCAGGTCGCCGATGGTGAAGCGGTCCTCGAGCCATTCCTTGTCGCCGAGAGCTTCGGACAGGCACTTCAGCCTGCTCTCCAGCCGTTCGACGAACTTGGGCCGAGCCTCTGCGGTCCACGCTTCGCCGCGGTGGAACGTGTCCGTCATCAGGATCGGGAAGATCGCCGGTTCGACGCTGTTGAGGGCTGCCACGACCCACGAGATGCCACGCATTTGTGACGCCTTGTCGGTCGGTAGCAGCCGTTCGTCCTGAAGCCCGAGGTAGATGAGGATCGCCCCGCTCTCGAACAGCTGGACGTCGTTGTCGCGATAGACGGGGACTTGTCCCCACGGCTGCTCGCAAAAGTAATCGGCAGGCCGCGGCGTCCGCGCGTCGAAATAGCGGACGCGGTAGGGACGCCCGATCTCCTCCAGCGCCCAGCGGATGCGGAGGTCGCGCACGAGGCCCTGCGCAAAGGGCGGCACCCAGCTGAAAGCGCTGATCTCGATGTCTGCGTTGGGATCGACCGGCATGGTCTGTCTCCTCAAACCGCGCTTGCGATCGCTTCCTGGACGGCATCCTTGCCGCGCTCGGCGGCTGCGGAATCCATCCACATGACCTGCCACAGATGGCCGTCAGGATCGGCCACGCTACGCCCGTACATGACCCCGTAGTCATCAGCCGGAGTCGGATCAGCCGTACCCCCGGCCGTTTCTGCCCGTTCGATGGTCCGGTCAACGTCTTCCCGGCTGTCTGTCGACAGGCAGAGCAATACCTGCGCCGCCTTCCTGGCATCGCCGATCGGCAGCGGACTGAACTGCATGTACTTCTCGTGAGTGAGGAGCATGACGTGGATGCTGTCGCTCAAGGTCATGCAGGCCGCGGTCTCGTCGGTGAACTTGGGCTCGTTCACTGCGCCGAGCGCTTCCAGGAACCCGCGCGACTTCTGCAAGTCGCTCACCGGCAGGTTCACGAAAATCATCTTCGCCATTTTTCTCTCCCTTCGCGACTCGATCCGGCTTGTGTTCTGCACCCGATAATCCTAAATAGCAACTAAGGAGTTAGAAAAGATAACTGAGGTCCGGAAAAAGGAAGACAAGCGCCGCTATGAGGACGCCTGCGGACTCGCGCATGCCATGGAGCTGCTCGGCGAGCGCTGGGCCATGCTCGTGCTGCGCGAGCTGGCCTACGGGCCGCGCCGCTTCTCCGAATTGAGATCCGACCTGCCGGGTATCAGCGCCAACGTGCTCACCCAGCGGTTGACCGAGCTTGAAGCGCGCGGACTCGTGCGCAAGACCCGGCTCCCGCCGCCCGCCTCGGTCCAGGTGTACGAAGCGACCGAGTGGGGCCTCGAAGCCGTGCCGCTGATCGCGCATCTCGGCCGCTGGGCGGCACGCAGTCCGTCGCACGACCCGACGCTGCAGATGAGCCACGTGTCGGTCGTCATGTCGCTGCAGACGCTGATCTCGCCGGATCTCGCGAAAGGGCTCGACGCCCGCATCGGCTTTCGGTTCGGCGAGACGAGTTACGTGACAAGCGTTCGCGACGGTCGACTCGACGTCCGGCGCGCGCCCGTCGAGGACTGCGACTTGGTCTTCAGCGGGACCCCCAGCGCGGTCGCTGCCGTCATTCACGGCGGCGCGCCGTTCGAGATGATAAAAGTCGAGGGAGACATGGCGCTGGCGGAGCGTTTCGTGAAACTCTTCCCGCTGCCGCCGAAGGTGGCGTGAACGTTGAGGCGCACGGCGCCTTCCCTTAAGGCGACTACCGATGACCGATCTTCCCAACGCTCAGCCTGAAAGCCGCTCCGAAACCCTTATCGCCGCGCCCGACAAGATCGCCAGGGTGCGGGACCTGTTCGGCGTCGACTCGGACATGGAAGTGCCGGCGTTCAGCGAGGCGGACGAGCGCGTTCCCGACCTCGACCCGACCTACGTGTTCGACGCCGACACGACGCTCGCCGTCTGCGCCGGCTTTTCGAAGAACCGGCGCGTCATGGTCCAGGGTTATCACGGCACCGGCAAGTCGACTCACATCGAGCAGATCGCCGCCCGCCTCAATTGGCCGCTGATCCGCATCAACCTGGACGCGCACATCAGCCGCATCGACCTCGTCGGCCGCGACGCGATCGTGCTTCGTGATGGCCAGCAGGTCACCGAATTCCGCGAAGGCCTGCTGCCGTGGGCTCTTCAGCACCCCGTCGCGCTCGTCTTCGACGAATATGATGCCGGCCGTCCCGACGTCATGTTCGTGATCCAGCGCGTGCTCGAGGCCGAGGGCAAGCTGACGCTGCTCGACCAGAACCGCGTGATCCGCCCCAACCCGTACTTCCGGCTCTTCGCTACCACCAACACGGTCGGCCTTGGCGACACCACCGGCCTCTACCACGGCACCCAGGCGATCAATCAGGGCCAGATGGATCGATGGAACATCGTCACGACGCTCAACTACCTCCCGGCGCAGGTCGAGGCGCAGATCGTGCTCGCCAAGACCGGCGAATATGATGAGCCGGGCGGCAAGGAGATCGTCCAGAAGATGATCAAGGTCGCGGACCTCTCGCGTCAGGGATTCATCAACGGCGACATCTCCACCGTCATGAGCCCGCGTACGGTGATCAGCTGGGCGCAGAACGCGCACATCTTCGGCGATGTCGGATACGCCTTCCGGGTGAGCTTCCTGAACAAGTGCGACGAATCCGAACGGCCGCTCATCGCCGAATATTACCAGCGCGTGTTCGGCCAGGACCTGCCGGAGAGCGTCGTCTCCAAGGCGGGCTAGGTGCCGCCGATGGCTGTCCTACACCCATGCCGCCGTGCAAGCGTGTGACGATGCGCCGCTTCGCCAGCTCAGACCCCCGAGCAGTCCGCCAACTGGGGACGCCCCTCCACGCGGCTGCGCGTAAGAGCGCTGCATTTGCTGCGTTTCGCCCGTTTTGGGACAGCTTCCGTGGCTGAGCGCATCGACCTGTTCCGGCGCGTCCTTGCCGGCGCCTCGCGAGCGATCGCGAGGGATCAGGAGGTCGAGGTCGTGTTTGCCTCGGACAATGCGCCTGCGACCGGCAAGACTGCACGCGTCGTGTCGCCCGGCGCCAACCTGGAGCCCAAGCTGGTCGCCGAGGCGCGGGGAGCGGCCGACTCCGCCGCGCTGCGGCTTCGCTATCACGACCCCAGGCTGCACGCGCGCGGCGCTCCAATGGATGTCGAGGCTCGCGCGGTCTTCGACGCTCTGGAGATGGCCCGCGTCGAGGCGCTCGGCGCGCGTTCGATGGCGGGCGTCAGCGACAATCTGGCGCAGCTCACCGAAGCACGTGTCCGGGCGGATGCGATCGTCCGTGCGCGCTCCGCCGAGGAAGTCCCGCTGTCGACGGCCGTTGGCTTGATCGCGCGGCAGCGCCTCAGCGGCGCGCAGCCGCCCCGCGCCGCCGCGGCGGGTCTGGAGCTCGTCGCACCATGGATCGAGGAGAAGGCGGGACCGGAACTCGACGCACTTGCGCTGACGCTCGACGACCAAGCGGCCTTCGCCAAGCTGTCGCGGCGCCTGCTCGAGGACCTCGAACTCGCGGCGGCGGAAGAGCCCACCGAGGAAGAGCCGGACGAAGCGGGCGACGAGGCCGAGGGCGACGAGGGCGGGAGCGAAGAGTCGGCCGAGGAAGGCGACGAGGGCACGCCCGGCGGCGGCGACATGGAGATGCGCGGAGAGGAGGCCGAGGACGAAAGTGCCGAGGGCGACTCTTCGGAAGAGATGGAAGCCGGCGAGCAGGAAGCCAGCGCTGGCGATGACATGAGCGAGAGCGTCTTCGCCTCGCCGAGCCGGCGCAACTGGGACCTCTCGCCCGAGACCGAGTACAAGGCGTTCACCACCCGCTTCGACGAGATCGTCGAGGCCGCGGAGCTGTGCGACGAGGAAGAGCTCGGCCGCCTTCGCGCCTATCTCGACCAGCAGATGGCCGGGCTCCAGAACGTGGTCACCCGCCTCGCCAATCGCTTGCAGCGGCGGCTGATGGCGCAGCAGGCGCGCAGCTGGGACTTCGATCAGGAAGAGGGCATGCTCGATGCGGCACGCCTTGCCCGGGTGGTAGTCAGCCCCGGCCATTCCCTCAGCTACAAGGTCGAGCGCGACACCGAGTTCAAGGACACCGTCGTCTCGCTTCTGATCGACAATTCAGGATCAATGCGCGGCCGGCCGATCGCCATCGCGGCGATCTGCGGCGACATTCTTGCCCGCACCCTCGAACGCTGCGGCGTCTCGACCGAGATCCTCGGTTTCACTACGCGCGGCTGGAAGGGCGGGCAAAGCCGCGAATCTTGGCTCACCGCGGGCCGGCCTCCCAACCCCGGTCGCCTCAACGACTTGAGGCACATCGTCTACAAGCGCGGCGACGAGCCCTACCGCCACGCGCGCCGCAACCTCGGCCTGATGATGCGCGAGGGTTTGCTCAAGGAGAATATCGACGGCGAGGCCCTTCTGTGGGCGCACAACCGATTGGTCGCGCGTTCCGAGGAGCGTCGAATCCTGATGGTGATTTCGGATGGAG
>DASVXN010000361.1:0-5670 GCA_036392635.1 Sphingomicrobium sp.
GGATTCCGAACAAGGCGCCCATCAGCAGCTGCATGGCGAGCACCATCGCCGGAGCGAGATCGACCGTTCGCCGCGCGATGTACGGCACCACCAGGTAGCCGTCGATGTTCTGCACGAAGAAATAGACGAAGATCGCGTAAATGCCCTGGTGAGTACCGGCGCTGAACCCCACCGCAACCATCAGCACGCCTGACGTGATTGCGCCGATGTTCGGGATGAAGGCGAGCACGCTGGTGACGAGGCCGAGCAGGGCCGCCATCGGCACGCCGCCGAGGGTCAGCATGATCCAGGTGAAGAAGCCCTCGAAGATCATTCCCACGAGGCGGCCGAACAGCAGGCGCCGAAGCGTGAAGCCGACATGCTCCGCGATCCGGTAGAAACCCGCCCGCGCCCTTAGCGGAAGCATCCAGGCGATGCCGCGGTCGTAAATGCGCGGTTCGGCGGCGAGGAAGATGCCGATCACGATCATCGCGACGACGCTGGTGATCGCGCCGATGACGCTTCCCACGGCGCTGGTGAGGCGACCGACGCCGCCAAGGAGCTGCCCACCGATGTCGGTCGGTTGACCTTTCGGCATGAGGCCGAGCGATTCCGCGAATGCTACTAGCCGGTTGAACTGGGCGGTCACGACATCGCGCAGGGCTTCGAACTGAGCGCCGATCGTGGTGCCCGCGAAGTAGAAGACCCACCCGATGAAGCCGAAGCCCAGCAGCAGCACCAGCAGCAGCCGCCAACCGCGCGGTAGGGGCAGGAAGCGGCCCAGGACCCGCACGCCGCCGTCGAGGAACACCGCAAAGACCGCGCCGCCGATGATCAGCAGCAGCGGCTGCGCGAGAACGACGATGCCGACGACGAGCAATGTCAGGCCAAGCCAGACCGCTGCCTTGGCCAGTTCCCGGCGGACGACAGGGTCGCGGAATTCCGCCGGGCCGGGCCGCTCGACGTGCGGCTCAACGGTCGGCGGTTTCCGCGCTGCCATCAGCTATTCCTTAGCGACCTTCCGGCGCGGCCGTGACGCAGCGCCTCGATCCAGGTCAGCGGGTTCCACCACTGGGTCGATCCGTTGAGCGAGAAGGTGATGAATTCGGCGCGGCCGCCGATATTCTCCCACGGCACGGGACCGCCGAGGCCACCCTGCCATTCCGGGATCCGGCTGTCCGCCGAATCGTCTCGATTGTCGCCCATCAGCCAGAGGTGGTCGGCGGGCACCGTCACGGGCCCGAAGTTGTCCTCCGGCGAACGACCGAGCTCGACAGTCTCATAGGTCCGGCCATTGGGCATGGTCTCGCGCACGATCGGGACGCGGCAGTACATCTTGCCGTCAGGGCCCTGCACTCGGAAGTCGTAGAGCGCCGGATCGGTGCTCGACCCGCACGGCGAGTTGATGTCGATCGGCACCATGTCGGGTGCTTCCGTGACGCGCTTCACCGGCTTGCCGTTGATGATGAGCTGTCCATCGACCATCCGCAGCGTATCGCCCGGAAGGCCGATCACCCGTTTGATATAGTCGCTGCGCTGACCCGGCGGAGTGACGATCACGATGTCGCCGCGCTCCGGCAGATGGCCCAGCACTCGCCCCTTCATGGGGGGCAGGACGTGGAAGCTCGGAGATACCCATGACCAGCCGTACGGATATTTGCTGACGACGAGCCGATCGCCGGTGAGCAGGCCAGGCATCATCGATTCCGAAGGGATGTAGAAGGGCTTCGCCACGAAGCTGTGGAAGGCGAGCACTGCCAGCAGTACCCACAGCAGGCCCTTGATCTCCCGCCACAGCGCAGAACCCTTGCTCTCCTCCTTCTCAGCCGGGGGAGCCACCGGCTCGTCCGCCTCGATCTTGGCCGGTTCGTTGGCCTGGGGGATGGAATCGCTCAATCAGGGCTCCAGCTTGCGGGCGGTCAGGATCACGAAAGCCTGCGCCCAGGGATGATCGTCGGTCATGGTCAGATGTATGTCGATGGCGTGGCCTGCCGGCGCAAGGGCGTCAAGCCGCGCCTTGGCGCCGCCCGTCGCAACGATCGTCGGCGCGCCGGAGGGCGCGTTCACCACGCCGATGTCCTTCATGAAGACGCCGCGTTTGAACCCAGTGCCGACGGCCTTGGAGAAGGCCTCCTTGGCGGCGAAGCGCTTCGCGAGGGTGCCGGCGGCGGTGAACGGGCGCGAGGCGGCCTTCTTGCGCTCGAGGTCGGTGAAGACGCGGTTGAGGAAGCGGTCGCCGAACCGGTCGAGCGACTTTTCGATGCGCTCGATATTGCAGAGGTCGGAACCGATGCCGATGATCATCGCGCCTGGTCCATCAGCTCGCGCATGCGGCGGACGCTCGCGTCGAGGCCGGTGAAGATCGCCTCGCCGATCAGGAAGTGGCCGATGTTGAGCTCGGCGATCTGCGGGATGGCGGCAACGGGGACGACGTTGTCGAAGGTGAGGCCGTGGCCGGCATGCGGCTCGATGCCGTTCTTCGTCGCAAGGGCCGCGCAGTCGGCGATGCGCTTCAGTTCGTCCGCGCGGGCTTCGCCGTCTCGGTGGGCATAGCGGCCGGTGTGGAACTCGACGACGGGCGCCTTGAGGCGGATGGCGGCTTCGACCTGCCGTTCTGTCGGCTCGATGAAGAGGCTGACGCGGATCCCTGCTTCCGAAAGACGACCTACCATCGGTTCCAGTGCTTCGAGGTGACCGTCGGCGTCGAGGCCACCTTCGGTGGTGCGCTCTTCGCGGCGCTCCGGAACGATGCACGCGGCGTGGGGCCGGTGGCGCAGCGCGATTGCGAGCATCTCCTCGGTTGCCGCCATCTCGAGGTTCAGGGGCAGGTCGATCTCGGCCATCAGCCGGTCGATGTCGGCGTCGGTGATGTGGCGGCGGTCTTCGCGGAGGTGCGCGGTGATGCCGTCGGCTCCGGCCTGGGCCGCGAGAATGGCGGCGCGGACCGGATCCGGATGATCGCCGCCGCGCGCATTCCGGATGGTCGCGACATGGTCGATGTTGACGCCGAGGCGGAGCTTCCCCGTCACGCGGCTGCGCGGCTGCCGGGCTTGATCGCGGGGATAGCCGCGAGTTCCGGCGGGACCGCGTCGGCCTCATAGGTCGGCACGTCGATGCGGATCAGCGGAAAGAAGGGAATGCCGAGATCGGCCTTGCCCGACGAACGGTCGACCAGCGAAGCTTCGGCAACCACGTCGCCGCCCGCCTGCCGGACCGCGTCGATCGCCTCTCGCGACGACAGGCCGGTGGTCACGACGTCCTCCACCATCAGCACCTTGGTTCCGGGCTGAAGATCGAAGCCTCGTCGAAGCTCGAAGGTGCCCTGAGGTCGCTCGACGAACATCGCCGGCTTTCCCAGCGCGCGGCCCATCTCGTGGCCGATGATCACGCCACCCATCGCGGGCGACACCACGGCCTCGATCTGATCGCGCAGCTCTGCAGGGATCTTCTCTGCCAGTGCTCGTGCAAGGCGCTCGGCCCGCGCCGGGTCCATCAGCACGCGCGCACATTGCAGGTAGCGAGGGCTCCTCAGCCCTGACGAGAGGATGAAATGCCCTTCGAGCAGAGCGTCGGCGGCGCCGAATTCTCGGAGGATCTCGTCATCGCTAATCATCGCGGGTCCGCGTTCAGGCTGCCGTTGAACCCCCTTCAACACCCGAGCCGAACTGCCGCTTGAGGCTCGACAAAGCGCCGCCTATAGAGGCCGCAAATATGAGGGTCGCGGTTCTCGCGTCCCGGTCCCAACCGCACGTAAATTCGGGGTGACGATGAGATTGATTGGATGGGCGATCGCTTTGGCTGCGGCCGGGCTGACACCTGCTGCCGCGCAAAATACGGCGACTGCGCCCACCCAGAATGCCGCTGTTTCCGCGCCCGCTCCGGCTGCGGGAACGGCGCAGAACCCGGGCACGCCCGATGCGGCTCAGCCGGCGGTGGCTTACGGCACGGTCGGGCACGCCCTGCCGACGCCGGGGGTCGGCGAGCCGGACGGCCGCCGCGGCATCCAGGAGCAGGTGACGCCGATCGGCGAGGAAGCTGCGGCTTTCCACAACAACTGGCTGCTGACCCTTTGCGCCGCGATCAGCGTGTTCGTCCTCATCCTGCTCGTCGTCGCGCTGGTGCGGTTCCGCCGCAGCGCAAACCCGACGCCCTCGCGCAACTCGCACAACACGGCGATCGAAGTGGCTTGGACGCTGATCCCCGTGCTGGTGCTGGTGGCGATCGCGATCCCGTCGATCCGCCTGCTCCGCCACCAATATACGCCGCCGGCGGCCGACGTGACCGTGAAGGTGACCGGCCATCAGTGGTATTGGTCATACGAGCTGCCGGACCACGGCGTGACCTTCGACAGCTACATGCTGAAGGAAGCGAACGACCCGACGCGGCAGGCGAACCAGCGCGCGCGCACCGACAAGGACGGGCCGCCGCTGCTCGCGGTCGACAACCGCCTCGTGATTCCCGCGGGCAAGGTCGTGAAGTTTATCGTCACTGCCGACGACGTCATCCACAGCTTCGCGATGCCGGCCTTCTGGATCAAGCAGGACGCGAACCCGGGCCAGCTTCACGAGACCTGGGCCAAGGTTGACCGCCCCGGCGTCTACTTCGGCCAGTGCTCGGAGCTTTGCGGCGCACGCCACGGCTTCATGCCGATCGCGATCGAAGTCGTCCCGCCGGCGCAGTTCGCGGCGTGGGTCGGCCAGAACGGCGGTCACATGCCGGGTGCGAAGGCTCCGGCAAGCGCGGCGACGCCCGCGGCCGCGACGCCGAACCCGACCGCAGACAAGAATGCCCCGCCGGCTCCGGCCGTCGCCGGCACTGCGACCGTCAACCCGGCGCCTGCACCGAACAACCCGAACGTCGCCAACCGCGCGAACCAGTAAGCGAACGGAACGCCTGACTCATGAGCACTACTGCTGACTCGCTCCATCTCAGCCCGCACGAGGCGCATGACGCGCATCATGAGGCTGACCACAAGCCGGGCTTCTTCGTCCGCTGGTTCATGTCGACGAACCACAAGGACATCGGTACGCTGTACCTGATCTTCGCGATCGTCGCGGGCGTGATCGGCGGCGGCATCTCGGGCATCATGCGCTGGGAGCTGATGGAGCCGGGCATCCAGGTGCTCAACCGCGCCTGGCCGATCGGCGCCGGGACCGCGAACTTCGACGAGTGGGCGCACCACTGGAACGTGCTCATTACCGCTCACGGCCTGATCATGGTCTTCTTCATGGTCATGCCGGCGATGATCGGCGGGTTCGGCAACTGGTTCGTGCCGCTGATGATCGGCGCGCCGGACATGGCCTTCCCGCGCATGAACAACATCAGCTTCTGGCTGCTCATCCCCGCGTTCACCCTGCTGCTCGGCTCGACGCTCGTCAGCGGCGGCACGGGTCTCGGGGCGGGTACCGGCTGGACCGTTTATGCGCCGCTCTCGACGTCGGGCTCGGCCGGACCGGCCGTCGACATGGCGATCTTCTCGCTGCACCTGGCGGGCGCCAGCTCGATCCTCGGTGCGATCAACTTCATCACGACCATCTTCAACATGCGCGCGCCGGGCATGACCCTGCACAAGATGCCGCTGTTCGTGTGGTCGGTGCTGGTCACCGCCTTCCTGCTGCTGCTGTCGCTCCCGGTTCTCGCCGGCGCGATCACGATGCTGCTGACGGACCGGAACTTCGGCACGACCTTCTT
>DASVXN010000362.1:0-2507 GCA_036392635.1 Sphingomicrobium sp.
CCTCGACGACCACGACTTCGGGATGGCCCCGCAGGAAGGTGTCGGCGAGCGTCGTTCCGGACCGGGGAAACCCGACGAGAAATGCCGGGCTCGCCCGATCGAGTGCCTTCAAGCGCTGCGGCCCCTCACCCCACGACGCGATTGCCTGCTCCCGCGTTCGCAGGCCGTCGCGGTAAGTGCGGCCAAGCGCGCGCCACGCGCCGGGATTGCTGACCGACCAGTTCATCGCAGTGGCGGCCGCAAAAGCCTCGGCGGGCCGATCGGCAGCATCCGCGATCTTGGCCTTGATCCCGTTCAGGCGGAAAGGGTCGGGGCGGATGTCGATCATGTCGGCAAGGCGCGACGCTTCCTCGAAATCGCCCGCGCGGAGCGCGCGCAACGCCCACAGATCGGCCAGACTCTCCTTGGGCACGCCGTCAGCAAGCGCGGTGTCGAGCAGCACGCCGAGTTGCTCGAGCTGGTTGGACCGCTCGAGCGTCATGCCAAGCTCGTGCCGCACGGCCAAGGTCGGGGCGAGCGCCAGCGCCCTGCGGTAAGCCGCCTCGGCTTCGGCGAAACGGTACTGCACGAGCAGGCTGCGGCCGAGGTTGGTCCAGGCCATGGGGTCCTGCGGCTGGGCGTCGCAGATGGCTTGCCACGCCTCAGCTTCCGTAGCTCGGTCGCCGGCGTAGAACGCAGCCTCGGCACGGACCCGCAGAAGTTCCAACTCGACGGGACTTCTGCCCGGCGGGATCGCAGCCTCCTGCAACGCTTCGGCGGCCTTGCCGGCGTCAATGAGCGCTCGGGCCAGAATGATGCGGTAGGGCAATATCGAAGGCGCCGCCTGTGCGGCTCTCCGCAGGCGTTCCACTCCGGTGTCGAACCGCCCCTGGCGGCAATCGATCAGCCCGAGGAGGTGATGGAGGAGCGGCAGGTCCGGGGCGCTCGTAAGCGCCTCATCGGCAAGAGCTCGGGCGCGGACGAGGTCGCCTTGCTGGAAGGCGGTCATCGCGGCGGTTACGGCGGCAGGTAGCTGTAGCTGAGACATGGTCCGGGCAGTGGCTATGGCTCAGCGCCATGTGACTGCCAACTCCGAAGGGCTCGGGCGTCCGGGCTCACGAGTTCCGCGCAAAAGAAAAGAGGCGGGCCGAAGCCCGCCTCTTCCCCTTTTAACGCATTGGATCGGTTTAGAACTTGATCCGGGCACCCGCTGCGAAGCGGCGGCCGAGCGGATCGTAGGTCGACGGGAACGTGTTGCCGCTGTTCTGCGACGTCGTACCCGCGGTGTTGCCCACGATCGGCGGCTTCTTGTCCAGGATGTTCATGACGGTGAACGTCAGGTCGAAATGCTCGCTCACGTTGAAGCGCGTCGAGAAATCGAACCAGCTGTACGCCGGGATGCGGTTGAAGTTCACGCGCTTGCCGTTGAGCGTCCCCGGAGCCGTGAGCAGCGGCGAGTTCGCCGGAACACCGCCGCTGACGACCGTGCCGTTGAACAGGAAGCGATCGTCTTCGCTGAAGCCACGGTCGGCGAAGTCGGAGGCGGTGCCTTCGTACTTCATCGCGCTCATGTAACGCCACAGCAGCGACAGGTCGACCTTGCCCAGGGACAGAGTCGTGCGCTGGTTGAACGAGTACTTCGGCAGCAGACCACCCGACGGGAAGCCGCAGTTCGCGCTGAAGTAGCCGACGCAATCGCGCGAGGGCGAGGTTGGCGTTGCCGCGAAGGACTGGCTGCGCGTCCAGTTGCCGCCGAATGCCAGCGCGAGCTTCGACGGAGCGCCCATGAGCGTGCCGAGGCTGTGACGATAGTCGAACGTGACATCGACGCCGTCGGTCTTGATGGTGCCAGAGTTCGACAGTGCACCGAAGAGACCCGGAACCTCCGCTGGGCTGCCGTCGAGCTGACCGTTGTTGGCGCTACGGCGGATGCTCGTGCAGGCCGGCAGAGCGGCGTTCGCTGGCGGATTCGTCGGCGTTGAACCGAAGCATGCCGCAATGATGTCACCCGGCGTCGGGACCGTGATCGCGTCCTTCACCTTGATGTTGTAGTAGTCGACCGTCGCGCTGAAGCCCGAGAAGAAGCTCGGACGGATCACCGCGCCGACCGTCCAGGTGCTCGCCTTTTCCGGCTTCAGGTTCAGGTTACCACCAGTGGTGATGTTGGCCTGGCCCGCCGTCGGGTTCTGGATCGTCCCGATCGAAGCCGCCGGAGCGCCCTGAGCGATACAGATCGCACGGAGGTTGGCGTTGTTCAGCGGTGCCGCGCCTGCGCACGGATCGCTGTTCAGGTTCGTGAGAACCGTCGTCTGCGGCGTGAACAGCTCGGCGATGTTCGGCGCGCGAACCGCGCGCTGGTAGTTGCCGCGGAACTTCAGGTCGCGAACCGGAGCCCAGCTGCCGGCCACCTTCCAGGTGGTCGTGTTGAACTTCGGATTGCCCTGCGTCGCAATGGTGTAGTGCGACCGGCGAATACCGCCTTCGAGCTGCAGTTCGTTGAAGAACGGCCGGTCGGAGATGATCGGCGC
>DASVXN010000363.1:0-5675 GCA_036392635.1 Sphingomicrobium sp.
CAGCAGGCCAGCGGCTACGACATCGACGCGCAGCGCTACAATGCAGCAGGAGCGCCGGTAGGATCGGAGTACCTCGTCAATCAGTTTACGACCGGGTCACAATCGAACTCGGATCTGGCCGTCAGAAGCGACGGCACCCTCTTCGTCACCTGGATGTCCAACGGCCAGGATGGTTCTGATCAAGGCGTCTACGCCCGGATCTACGCACCGAACCTGGCGCCCGTCGCGAACTCTGGCAGCAACGGCGGAAACGAAGACCAGACCATCACCGGTTCGGTTTCCGCGAGCGATCCGGACGGCGATGCTATCAGCTTTGGCCTTGTGACCGGCCCGCAGCACGGCGTGCTCACGTTCAACAGCAACGGCACTTACAGCTACACGCCTAACGCCGATTACAACGGCTCGGACAGCTTCACATTCAGAGCTAGCGACGGACTGGTCAACAGCAGTCCGGCAAGTGTGACGCTGACGATCAATCCCGTGAACGACGCACCCCTGGTCACCGGCTCGCAGCCCTCCCTCGCCCATGGTCAGGAGGACGTCGCCTGTACGGTCACCGCTGCACAACTGCTCGCCGGCTTCGGCGATGTGGACGGTGACACGCTGTCCATTGCGGCACTAACGGCCGACCGCGGCACCGTCACTGCAAACAGCGACGGAACCTACACCATCACGCAAGCGCCGAACTTCAACGGCGATGTGGTGCTGAGCTATAGCGTCGTCGACGGCCAGGGCGGCAGTGTCGCGGCGACGCTCGGCTACACTGTCGATGCCGTCAACGATGCGCCGCAGCTAACCGCCGCCCCCGCTTCTCTTGCCGGCGGCACGGAGGATGTCGTCTACACCGTCTCGGCTGGCCAGCTCCTGGCCGGCTTCACGGACGTGGATGGCGACACGCTTTCCGTTGCCAACCTCGCCGCCAGCAGCGGAAGCGTCGTTGGCAATGGCGATGGCACCTACACGGTCACCCAGCCCGCCAACTACAATGGGGGCGTGACCCTCAGCTACAACGTCGTCGACGGCAACGGCGGATCGGTCGCGGCATCGCTGGCTTACACGATCGCGGCGGTCAACGATGCGCCGAGCCTCACGGGCTCAACGTCTTCTCTCGCACACGGCACTGAGGATGTGGCCTACTCCGTCTCGCTCGCACAGCTGCTGGCAGGCTACACCGATGCCGACGGAGACTTCCTGTCGATCGCGGGTCTCACGGCCGATCACGGCTCCGTCACTTTGGCCGGCGACGGCACGTACACGATCGCCCCGGCGACCGATTACAACGGCTCGATGACGCTGAGCTACCGCGTCGACGACGGGCACGGCGGAAGCACTGCGGCATCGGTGGGCTACATCGTCGATGCGGTGAACGATGATCCGCAGCTCATCGGTGCTCCGGCGACGCTTCCGAACGCAACCGAGGACCTCGCCTATACCGTTACCACGGCTCAGCTCGTCAGCGGGTTCGTGGATGCCGAGCAAGATAAGTTTTCGATTTCTAACTTGTCGGCCGACCGCGGCACGGTCGTCGACAATGGCAACGGCACCTACACGATCACGCAGGCAGCCAACTTCAACGGCCAGGTAAAACTCACCTACTCGGTCGTCGACGGCAACGGCGGCAGCAGCCCCGCCCAGATCTACTATTCCACCAGCGCCGTGAACGACGCCCCGACCGGCTCGGTCACAATCTCGGGCCTCGCCGCAACCGGTCAGCAGCTCACGGCATTCAACACGCTCGCCGATGCGGACGGGCTGGGTACGATCAGCTATCAATGGCTGCTCGATGGAAAGGCGATCGCCGGCGCGACCGGCTATTCGTACACCGTCAAATCAGCCGACCTCGGTCATGTGGTCAGCGTTGTCGCCAGCTACACCGACGCCGGCGGCACATTCGAAAGCGTGACCAGCGCGGCAACTGCGGCAATCGTTCAGGGTCCCGGCACTTTCACCGGCACGTCCGCCGCCGACACGCTCAGCGCCAGCAACTTCGACGATACGCTCGTCGGCCTCGCCGGGAACGACACGCTGCGCGGCCTTGCCGGTAACGACGTCCTGAGGGGCGGGGCCGGCAATGATCTCCTCGACGGCGGCGCGGACATGGACACGGCAGATTATTCCGACGCCACCGCAGCGGTGAGGGTCAGCCTCGCCGTCACCACCTCGCAGAACACCGGCGGCTCAGGATCCGACACGCTTGTCGGCATCGAGAATTTGCTCGGCTCTGCTTACGGCGACACGCTGACCGGCGACGCTGGCGCGAACCGCCTGAACGGTGGCGGCGGGGGCGACACGCTCAGTGGTGGCGTGGGAGCCGATACCTTCGTGTTCGACGTCCTGACCACCACGGCCAACCGCGACACGATCAAGGATTTCGTGTCCGGGACGGACACGATCGAGCTGGCGACCGGCGCCTTTTCCGCCCTTGCCGGCTATGCTGCGGGTCAGCTCGACGCGGGCGAGCTGACCCTGGGCACTGCGGCGACGAACGCCAGCCAGCACCTGATCTACGACAGCAAGACCGGGAACCTGATGTACGATGCCGACGGGTCCGGCAGCGGAGCGGCAGTGACGATCGCCGTGCTCACGGGGCACCCGACGATCCTCGCCAGCGACATTTTCCTGATCTGACTGGTCAGGCGTTCCGGTAGCGCCAGAGCAGCAGCGGCCGCTGGAGCAGCAGCCCCGCCGCGAACCCGCCCACGTGTGCCGGCGTGGCGAGCAGGTAGCCGCCCTGATCGCCGAGCCAGCTCATCATCAGCTGGAGCACGATCCACGCGACCATCAGCCATGCGACGTTGATCCAGCGGTTCACGGCCAAATTGTTGGTGAAGGCCTTGGCTCGGCCGTAGCTGAGCGCGAAGGCGCCCATGACCGCGCTGATCGCTCCACTGGCGCCGATCACCGGGACATTGGCATGCGGGTTCACGCCCCATTGCGCCAGTGCCGCGGCATAAGCGCCGGCCACGTAGAGCATGACGATGCCGCCCGCGCCGATGATCCGCTCGACCTGGGTCCCGCACCACAACAGGATCAGCAAGTTGAAGCCGAGGTGCACCAGCCCCGAATGGACCAGCGTCGCTGTCAGCGGAGTGAGGAACGCGGGCACAGCGGACTGCACGGCCGCCGGCATGCCGATGCGCAAGGGGATGAAGCCAAGCGCATAAGCCGCCTGGTCGGACTTCCCCAGCATCGCCGCGATGACCCACGCAAGTGCGGTGATCGCGGCGATGATGTTGGTCGCTGTGCGCGGGAAGCGCTCCATCGCGTCTTAGATGAACTCGATCTTGTTGATCTCGTAATAACGGTCGCCTGACGGGGTCGAGACTTCGACCTCTTCGCCGACATTGCGGCCGATCAGTGCACGGCCAAGAGGCGAATTGTAGCTGATGCGCCCAACCTTGGCGTCGGCCTCGGTTTGTCCGACCAGCTGATACTTCACCTGCTTGTCGTCCTCGTCGGTGAGCGTCACCGTTGCGCCGAATACCACCTTGTCGCCCGACAGCGTGGTGGGATCGATCACCAGCGCGCGGCTCAGGCGATCCTCCAGATCGGCGATCATCGCCTCGATCTGCCCCTGGCGCTCCTTGGCGGCATGATATTCCGCGTTTTCGCTGAGGTCGCCGTGCGCGCGCGCTTCCTCGATCGCTTCGACGACCGACGGCCGTTCCAGGCGCAAGCGCTTCAGCTCGTCCTCGAGCTTGCGGTGGCCCTCGGCCAGCATGGGCACCTTTTCGGCAGTCGCCATCGTCAAAAACCCTTTTTCAAAACTCCGCCCCGGCGGTGCTCGCAGCCCGCAAACAGAGGCAGATTGTCTATGGAAGCCTAGCTTTGGGAGGCGGAATAATAGGATTGTAACGAGGCGACTTCAAGCGCACGCCCCCGGACCGCCTCGATCGACCTCGCCGCGGCCACGCTCGCCGCGGCGGTCGTGAAGTACGGCACCTTCTTGTTAAGCGCAGTCGTCCGGATGGAATGGCTGTCCTTGAGCGACTGCCAGCCCTCGGTCGTGTTGAACACGATCGCCACGCCCCCATCCAGCAGACGGTCGACGATGTGCGGCCGCCCCTGCGCCACCTTGTTGACCAGCTCGACGGGCAATCCCTTCGACTGCAGGTGCGCCGCGGTGCCGCTCGTCGCGATGATGGAGAAGCCGAGCTCGACGAGTTTTTCCACCGCCGGCACAATATTGTCCTTGTCGGCATCCTTCACCGACACGAACGCGGTCCCGCCCTGCGGCAGGCTCATCCCCGCCCCAATCAGCGCCTTGGCGAACGAGATGTCGAAATTACGGGCGATTCCCATGACTTCGCCCGTGCTTTTCATCTCCGGCCCAAGCACCGGATCGGTGCCCGGGAAGCGCGCAAACGGGAACACCGACTCCTTCACCGCGATATAATCCAGGGACCTCCCGACCTCGCCGAAGGATGCCAGCGGCTCGCCGGCCATCACTCGCGCGGCGATCTTTGCGACGGGGCGGCCGATCGATTTCGCGACGAACGGCACCGTCCGGCTGGCGCGCGGATTCACCTCGATCAGGTACACCTCGCCGTCCTTCACGGCGAACTGGACGTTCATCAGGCCTTTGACCTTCAACGCCAGCGCCAGCTCGCGCGTTTGCCGCTCGATCTCGGCGACGACGCTTCTCGGCAGGCTATAAGGCGGGATCGAGCAGGCGCTGTCGCCCGAGTGCACGCCCGCTTCCTCGATATGCTGCAGCACGCCGCAGACGGCGACGTCCGTGCCGTCGCAGATGGCATCGACATCGACCTCGATCGCATCGCGGAGATAGCGATCGATCAGCACCGGGCTCTTGCCGGAAACCTCGACGGCGGTGGCGATATAATGATCGAGCTGCTGCGGCCCCTCGACCACTTCCATGCCCCGCCCGCCAAGGACGTAGGACGGGCGCAGCAGCACCGGATAGCCGATCCGCTCCGCAACCCTGATCGCCTCGTCCCGGCTCCGCGCGATGCCGTTGGCAGGCTGCTTGAGACCGAGCTTCTGCACCAGCGCCGCGAACCGCTCGCGATCCTCGGCCAGATCGATGCTGTCCGGCGACGTCCCGAGGATCGGCACACCCGCGGCCTGCAGCTCCTCGGCCAGCTTCAACGGCGTCTGTCCGCCGAGCTGGACGATGACGCCCAGCAGTTCGCCCTTCTCCTGCTCGCGACGCACGATCTCGAGCACGTTCTCGGCGGTCAGCGGCTCGAAATAGAGCCGGTCGGACGTGTCGGGATCGGTCGACACGGTCTCCGGATTGCAATTGACCATGATGGTCTCGAACCCGGCGCCCTGCTGCCCCTCGCGATCGCGTCCCAGCGCAAAGGCCGCGTGGCAGCAGCAATAATCGAACTCGATGCCCTGCCCGATCCGGTTCGGCCCGCCGCCCAGGATCATGACCTTGCGCCGGTCGGACACGTTCGCCTCGTCCTCCGGCTCGCCGAACAGCGGCGCCTCATAGGTCGAGTAGAGATACGGCGTTGTGGCATCGAACTCGGCGGCGCAGCTGTCGATGCGCTTGAACACTGGCCGGACGCCGAGCTTCAGCCGGTGCGCACGCACCTCGGCTTCGGTCACTCCCCCGGTCATGTGCTTCAGCGCATCGTGCATGATCCCGGAGCCACCCGCGATCATCTCGCTCATCTCGCGCTCGACATTCGCCGAACGGAGCGCCA
>DASVXN010000364.1:0-2663 GCA_036392635.1 Sphingomicrobium sp.
CTCCGACCACCTCGTTACCCGCTCCTGTATGGGATTGACCAGCACGGTCGAGAGAGCCGCGGCGAAGATGATCGGACCCTCGCTCCCGGTGTTCCCGTAATAATTGTAGACGATCTGCTTCAGCCCGTCCGCGGTGCCGGCGAACACCGCGGCAACCCCCAAGGTGATCAGCGCCACATTGGCCGATTTGCTGATGACGAACTCGGCATCGTAGAGCCGGTAGCGGACGAGCGCGACCAGCAGCCCGAACTGCAGCACCAGCACCGCAAGTGCGAAGGTAATGCCGGCGCCGATCTCGATCAGCAGCTGCTGGCCGAAGCTGCCCGCGGACCATTTCAGATTGTCGGCAACGATCGAGATGGTCCGCAGCACGGCATAGCTGGTGATCCCGAACAGCGCCCACCGGATCTGCTGCCGCTGATCGCTCGACTCGGTCAGCCGCAGGCAGCGCAGCAGCGACAGCACCGCGACGATCATCGAGCAGACGAAATAGCTCTGGTAGGCCGCCCCGCGGAGGAACAGCAGGCCCGGCAGGAGCGCGATCGCCGCGAGCCGCCGCCATGACAGGTTGCCGTGCGGGAACAGCAGCATGCCGGTGAGCAGCAGCACGTTGCCGAGGTCATAGATCGCGACGTTCACCCATAGCGGCAGGCCCCAGTTCCCGAAGAACTCGGAGGAGGGCTGCTCCGCGGCAATGGTGAGCAACACGGCGAGCGACAGGATCGAGCTGACCGCATCGCGGGCATTGCGCCGGTGGAGGAGCCACGCCGCCCACAGCAGGAACGGGTAGGCCAGCACGTGCATCAGATCGACGAAGCGCAGCCAGCGCGGCGCAATTCCGAGCGCCCTTGCCGCCGCATCGACATGCTGTTCGCCGGTGGTCACCGTGACGTCCCGGAGCCTGCCGTCGGCGCCGCGCAGGGTCAGCGGCACCTCCGCGACGTCGGCCCCGAACAGAAGGTTGCCCAGCGTGATGTACGCGGGATCGTTAGCGTTCCGCGCAAGCGACTTTTCATCCACCGGCATGCGATTGCGCAGCGGAACGCCATAGATCGCGACGATCTTGTCCCCCGCGGCGACGCCGGCCTTCTCCGCCCACGGCCCTACGGTGAAACGGATCCGCGTTGCGTCACTGGGAGAGACGGCAAAGCCCGCTCGGCTTCCAAGCAGCAACTGGGAGTCGTTCGCCTGCTCGGTGTAGCGCAGGTAAAAGCCGGCAAGCGGCCCGGCGATCGCGAACACGAAGGTGACGACCCACAGCAATGTGAACAGCCGGAGCGTAAGCGTGTTGAACGGGGGCAGGGCCGACGGGAGCTTCCATCCGCCGCCATGCGCAGGACCAGCCTTGGCCAGGGCAAGCTGCATCCCCGTCAGCTCCAGCCGCCGTTAACTGTCCATTATCATGGGCGGCGGCGGGTCGGCACGCAATCTCTATCTGTTCCGCGCCTTAGCGCGGCTGGTCGTCCCGCTCAGGGCTGGTGAGCTGTTGAGCCTCGCCGTAGCGCGACTGGATGAAGCGTCCCTGTGTCTCGAGCGCTGCCATATCGGCACGGGCGAGCTGCTCGGTGCAATCCGCGAGGGCGGCGCGCGCGGCGGCCAAGCCTTCCACCAGGCGCTGGTCGACGGTCTTGCCTTCGCCGTCGGTTTCCTGCCGGTACGCGGGAGGCACTCGTTCGTACCGCTCGATGAGGCCGGGAAGGTGTACCGACATCAATCGACGCGCATCCTGCGCATTCGGGTCGAGCGTAGGGATGCGTTCCAGCGTCTGCTTCAGCGAGGGCAGGATGTGGGACATGGCGTCGAGCTCGGCCTGGGCAGGCGGAGGCAGCGCCCGGCGGCTCCGATAGATGTAGGAATCGAAGCGTTCGACCATCGCGCCGTTCGGCAGGTCGGTCGGAGGAGCGGGAGCCGACACGGCTTGCCTGCCGCCGCGGAGGAGGAGGACCGACGCGAGGACAGCGCTCAGCAGCAAGGCGGCCAGGAAGCCGAACATGCCGATCGGCTTCACGAGCCCGATGACGATCGTCGCCATCCAGATGACCCCCACCACGATCGCGATCCGCAGGACCGTCCGTCCAACGCCGGCATTCAGTCGCTGCCGCTCGCGCCTCGCAGCGGCCCTCGACGGACCGTCGCGCTCGTCGATCTGGCGCGTCACCCGCTCGAAGCGGGCGATGGCGCGCTCAACCTTGTCGGTGACTTCGGTCACTTCAACTCAAGCGGAGTCAGCGGCGACGAGCTGCTTTCAAGCCTCGCCTGGTTCACGCCCTCGGCGCGCGCGATGTAACCCTTCGACTTCTCGACCTCACGGCCGAGCGTATCGACCGTCTGCTTCATGTTGCCGAGCGCCTGGACCTTGAACTGGTCGATCTGGTCCATGGTGTCGTAAATGTTCTGGAAAGCCCGCTGCAGCGTCTCGAGCGGGATGGTCGACGACGCTGCCTGCTCGTGGATCGCGCCGGTCTGCGTCCGAAGCATCTCGCCGGTGGAATCGATCATGCCCGCCGTCGTCGTGTTCAGCGCTCCGATCTGCTCCAGCACCAGCTTCTGGTTGGTCATTGCCTGCGCAACCGTCACTGCGGTGCGCAGCGCCGCAACGGTCGTGGTCGACGCTCGGTCTACGCCTTTGACCAGCTCGACATTGTTCTTCTTCACGAGGTCCA
>DASVXN010000365.1:0-2944 GCA_036392635.1 Sphingomicrobium sp.
GGCCCTTCGAACCTGCCGGACCCTGATTATCACGCCTTCCGCAAGGACCTCGCCGACGTCGCGCTCGCGGGACGCGTGATCGCGTCGCACTATGCCGAGCCGTTGGAGCGCCGCATCGTCGTGGCCGCGCCTCTCCGCGACGCGCCAGGCGAAGATGGAGCGGAGGTTCGCCAGCTCCAATCAGGCGAGCGGTTCGCACTGCTCGACGACAGTCTCGGCTGGGCCTGGGGATATGCCGGCGAGGATCGCCGGGTTGGCTACGTGCCCAGCGCCGCCCTCGCTCAGTAAGCGACGGACCTGAGCCAGATCAGCTGGTAGAGGCTGGTCAGCGCGATCACGCCGATCGCTGCCATGATCGCATAATCCCGCGCCGGCCAGCGCGGCCGCCGGAGGGGGAACAGCAGCCATCCGGCCAGCGCGCACAGGATCAGGTTGCCGATCGCACTATTGCGCAGGAACACGACGACGGTGTCGCGAACATGGCCGCCGGTGGAACCTGCGGCCTGCCCATGGGGACTCATCATGAACCCGGTGAACCATGAGATGATGGCGGCGAACAACAGCAGACCGCCCATGAACATGCGGCCGCGGCCGATTCCCCTATTCCTCACATCTGTCCTCGTTGCCGGCGAAGGGCATACCATTTCGCGACGTTCGCATTCTGCTCCTGAAGCGTGCTGGCGAAGGCGTGCCCGCCGGTCCCGTCAGCCACGAAGTAGAGCGCCTTGGTCGGGGCCGGGTGCAGGACGGCGGCAATGCTGGCCTTCCCCGGATTGGCGATCGGCCCTTCCGGCAAGCCCGCGCGCCGGTAGGTGTTATAGCCGTTCGCGGCATTCAGTTCCGACTTGAGGATGCGCCGGCCGAGCGGCTTCCCCTTGGTCACCGGATAGATCACCGTCGGGTCGGCATCGAGCTTCATGCCGATCCTCAGCCGATTGCAGTAAACGCCCGCGATCATTGGCCGTTCGCTCGGCTTGCCCGTCTCCTTTTCGACGATAGACGCCATGATCACCGCCTGCTCCGGCGTACTCACGGGACAGTCCGTGCTCCGCTTCGGCCACAGCTCGGCAAGCGTCTTCTGCATCGCCGCCTGCATGGTCTTCACGAGCGAAGCGCGTGTTTCGCCACGCTGATAACCGTAGCTGTCCGGCAGCAGCGAGCCTTCCGCGATCGGCGGCACAGGTCCGCTGAGGTACGGAGTGGCGGCCAGCTTCTCGCTGACGAGGATGGCAGGCATTCCCTCGGTTACCGTGATCAGCCGCTGCACCGGCTTACCGTGCTGCAGCAGATCAAGGATTGCCGCGCCACCCATGCCCTTGGGGATCTCGAATTCGCCTGCCTGGATCGGGTCGGACGATCCGAATAGGCGCGCCATGACATAATAGGTCCTGGCGCTACCGGGGATCGCTCCTTCCTTTTCCAGCTTGCGGGCCACCATGCCGATGGTTGCGCCTTCCTGGATCGTGACGACATGAGGACCGGGCCTGGGGCCGGGCCCCCACCACAGAACATACAGTGCAATCAGCCCGGCGACGACCAGCGCCGCCGCGGCGATCAGAAGCCGCCTCACACAGCCTTCATGACGAGCGACGCGTTGGTGCCGCCAAAGCCGAAGCTGTTGTTGAGCACCGCTCGGACCGGCCGCTCCTTGGCCTTGTGCGGCACGAGGTCGACGCCCTCGCAGCTCTCGCTCGGATTATCGAGGTTGAGCGTCGGCGGGACGATCTGGTCGCGCATGGCGAGGATGCAGAAAATGCTCTCGACCGCGCCCGCGCCGCCGAGCAGATGCCCGATCGCGGACTTGGTCGAGCTCATCGACACATTGGCGATAGCGTTGCCGAACAGCCGGCGAACCGCACCAAGCTCCAGCTCGTCGCCGAGCGGCGTCGAGGTCCCGTGCGCATTGATATAGTCGATGTCGGAAGGCTGTAGCCCGGACTTCCGGAGCGCCATCTGCATCGCCCGGAATCCGCCAGATCCCTCCGGGTGCGGCGCCGTCACGTGATAGGCGTCCCCCGACAGCCCGTATCCGACCACCTCGGCATAGATCTTCGCGCCGCGGGCCTTGGCATGCTCATACTCCTCGAGCACGACCACGCCCGAGCCTTCGCCCATGACGAAGCCGTCGCGGTCCTTGTCATACGGACGGCTGGCCTTCTCCGGCTGGTCGTTGAAGGCGGTGCTGAGCGCCCGCGCCTGGGCGAAGCCGGCGATGCCGATCGGGCAGATCGTTGCTTCCGCGCCGCCGGCCAGCATGATGTCGGCGTCGTCCATAGCGATCATCCGGGCCGCATCGCCGATGGAGTGCGCGCCGGTCGAGCAGGCCGTCACCACCGCATGGTTCGGACCCATCAGGCCATACTTGATCGAGACCTGGCCGGAGATGAGGTTGATGAGGCGACCGTGCACGAAATGCGGGCTGACGCGCCCGGGACCGCGCTCGTGGAGCACGATGCTCTCGCTCTCGATACCCGGAAGACCGCCGATGCCCGATCCGATCGATACGCCGGCGCGCAGCCGCGTCTCCTCGTCCATGTCGGTCAAGCCCGCGTCCTCGATCGCCTGCCCGGCCGCGTCGATGCCATAGACGATGAAGGGATCGACCTGGCGCTGGATCTTGTGGTCGACGCGCTTGCCCGGGTCGAAGCCATATTCGTGATCGGCCGGCTTCACCTCGCAGGCGATGCGGCACTTCTGGTCGCTGGCATCGAAATGGGTGATCGGGCCCGCACCGCTCTTGCCGGCGATCAGGTTCTTCCAGCTCGACTCGACGCTGGCGCCCAGGGGCGTCACCAGTCCGAGACCCGTCACGACGACACGGCGCATGTTTTCCACTCCGCCAATCCTTTAGAAAATAGCCGGCACTTCCAAAACAAACGGCCTCCCGATCGGTTCGGGAAGCCGTTCATTGCCGCCTCACGGCGCGTAGGGCGGCAGGTCAGCC
>DASVXN010000366.1:0-5170 GCA_036392635.1 Sphingomicrobium sp.
TGGAGATCCGGATCCTTCGCGGCGGAGAGATCACCGCGACCGATTGGGACGCCATGTGGACCTTCTACCAGGACACGGGCTCACGAAAGTGGGGCCGGCCGTACCTCAGGCGCGAGTTCTTCGACCTTGTCGGTGAGCGGATGGGCGATGCCGTGCTGCTGTTTCTCGCCTATCGCGACTCCCGGCCGATCGCCGGCGCACTGAACTTCGTGGGCTCAGAGACGCTTTACGGGCGCTACTGGGGCTGCACCGAGGAGGTGCCGTTCCTCCATTTCGAGCTTTGCTACTACCAGGCTGTCGAATGGGCTTGTAGGCATGGCCTGGCCTCGGTGCAGGCCGGCGCCCAGGGCGAACACAAGGTCGCGCGCGGCTACGAGCCCGTGATCACCAAGAGCGCCCACTTCATCCCGAACCGCAGCTTTCGCGACGCGGTGGCCGAGTTCCTGACCGCCGAGCGCGAGGGCATTGCGACTGAGATTGAGTGGCTGCGGCGCGACCTGCCTTACCGCTCGTCCGAATCGGCGTAGACCCGGACCGTCCGTCCGCTCGCGTCGGCCATGCCGCGGTACATGGCGGGGGTGGTGAAGCCCCAGGCCGCCTCGCCGTCCGGAGCCACTGCGATGAGTCCGCCCTTCCCGCCAAGCGCCTGGATGTCCGCGAGAACGGCGTCGAGCGCCTCCTGCAGCGACTGGCCGCCGATGCGGACGCGCTCGGCAAGCTGGTGCGCGGCAACCGCACGGATGAAATATTCTCCCGAGCCGGTGGCCGAGACCGCCGCCGCGCGATCGTCGGCATAGGTGCCGGCACCGATCAGCGGCGAGTCGCCGACACGGCCCCAGCGCTTCGCCGTCAGTCCGCCCGTCGAGGTGGCCACCGCGACATGGCCGTCGATGTCGACCGCCACGGCGCCGACCGTCCCATATTTCACCTCGTCGTCAAACCCGTCGCTGCTCAGCAGCTCGTCCAGCTGCCGCCGCCGCTCCGCGACTTCGAACCAATCATTGTCGACCTGCTCCAGCCCGTGGTCGCGCGCGAAGTCGTCGGCACCCTTGCCGCTGAGAAAGACATGCGGGCCGTGCTCGAGGAGCAGGCGTGCGAGGCTGATCGGCGCACGCGTCGTCCGCAGGCCCGCTACGGCTCCAGCTTCGCGACTGCGCCCCTCCATGATGGCAGCGTCCAGTTCGATGTGGCCGCTCGCCGTCAGAACGCTTCCGCGCCCGGCATTGAAGCAGGGATCTTCTTCCAGCACGCGTACTGCCGCTTCGACTGCGCTCAGCGCGGGTTCGCGCTTCTGAAGGATCGCCGACCCGGCCGCGAGCGCTGCATCGAGACCCGCCCGCGCACATCGCTCCTGTTCAGGATCGAGCCTGCCGGGCCGCATCGATCCTGCGCCGCCGTGGATCACCAGTCGCCATCGAGTATCCGTCATGGGCGGCGCCATAGCTGCGGCCCTCCAGCCGCGCCAGTTGACCGGAGGAAGGGTGCGAGCCGCAACAACGGACCGCAACGCCACGAGGACAGCGTAAGTCAGGGGTCCGAGTGGTTGGCGTTGGCTTTGGGGCGACGACGACTAGCCGACCGACAGGTCCCGCTGCTGATTGACGAGGCGCCACTCGTCCAGATCTGAGAGCATGATCCGCGCCGATTGCTCCGCCAGGTCCGCGGCGCGCGAGAGCGTCACGTCTTTCCGAAGCTCGCTTTCGATCTGCCGAAGTGTGTCGGCCGTCGCCATCGAGCGGACGGCATCCCCGCCGAAGTCGGCCTGGAAGCGGATGCCGAACACGGCGGTCCCCAGCGCTGGAAAGCCCGCCGAGACCAGCGTCAGCCAATTGCCGTAGGCGTTTACCAGCGCGGAGTCGGCGGCGAGGCCGGCGATGGTGACCACGCTGACCACAACCGTCGCAGCGAAGAGAACGAAGCCGAGTTGTTCCAGCCTGTGGTCGAGCAGCTCGATCTGGCGAGCGTTGCGCTCGTGATACGCGACCTGCGGCGCCACCTCATGATCCGCTATCGCGTTGCCCAGGCGAGAGGCGCAGCTTTGATCGATTGCGCCGGATGGGCAGCCCATGCCGCGCCAGATGCCGCTCGCGTACCAGTCGATCCAGCGCCTTGCGACCGGGTTGGTCTCGGTTCCGGGCGGGTCCGGCGCCGCGATTCCCAGCACCTTGAGGCTGCGCATCGGCCGCAGACGCTCGGCGAGCTGGCGATAGTCGAGCCAGCGCCGGTGCCACTCTTCTCGCGTGCCGATCATCGCGTTCAGGATGATCGCGAGCGTGATCAGCAGCTCGAGCGCAGCCTCCTCGAGCTTCAGATGCGGTGCCATGAACGCGGCGAGGCCGAGGCACACGGCGACACCGCCCAGCACGAAGTTGAAGATGTGACCGCTCCGGTAAGTCTGGGCGAAGTGCGTCGCGAGGCTGTCGGCCCAGCTGTAGGATTCTTCCAGGAGGTCGATCGGCGCCGTGATGTTGTGGGCCTCGACACAGCCGACGCGGTAGCGACGCCATTCCTCTCGCGTTTGCCCTTGCGCATACCGGGTCGTGAGGTCGCGGGCACGAAAGGGCCTCACGCCGGCGGCCGTGAGTAATAAAGGATATTCGATCCGGGCGCGGATCCGGCGCAGGCGTTCGTGCTGGAATCGCTTGAGGAAACGCCGCTCCTGGCTCTCGGAGGGCGGCATCAGCAAGCCGCGGAGCAAACGCTCGACGTCGGCGGTTTCGAGTGGACGGGCGACGCTCGGGTCGTCGGCAACTGTGACCACTGCCGGGTCGAACGCACTCCACAGGATGCGGGTGTCACCCCCGGGCGAAAGCGGAACATGCACGATCGCCGTTCCCCGCGTGAGAGCCAGCTGCACGACTTCGCCCGTTCCACCGCGTCCGCGTGGCGGGAGGCCGTCCCAGATCGCGATCAGCACGTCGCAGTGCGCGACCGTGGCGCGGCCCGTCATCACGTAAGCGTCCAGCCCGTGTTCCGGGCTGCCGGGAAGCTCGAGCGTGCACGTCGCCAGCGCGAGCAGACGGTCGAACCGCTCGCGCGCACCGTGGTTGGCGAGACTGGAACGGTAGGCGGCGCGTTCGAACGGCAGGACGACCTGCAGCTCCCAGCCAAGCTCTAAGGCGACCTCCGCGGCAATCTGGTCCGCACCGTCGGCGATGGGCGAGACGAAGCGCAGAAGTGGCGGCTGCTCCGCGAAACAGCCGCGCTCACTGTCGAGCAGAAGGTTCCCGCATTCTTCGAGGCGCAGCAGAACGTCGCGGATCCGTTCCCGCAGGACCGGTACGCTGCCGTCCGGGAGCACCTCGGCCCGATGGCCGGTAACGCCGACGGCGAGGACGAACGGGACCGGCGGTGGTCCCGGCGTGCCCTGTCCTGCACGGGTCCGTCCGGTGACTGCCGCGCGCGGAGCGTTCACCCAGCGAACCCGTTCGACCGAAGTGCTGTCGAGACCTTCAGGATGCCGACGTTGCTCCGTTCATATTGGTCCCGACGGGGTCGAGGTCGACGAAGGTCTGGCCCTGATCGTTGCTCACACGCAGGGTGTAGCCGAAGTAAGCCAGCTTGCTGTTCGTGTTAGTCACCACAAGCGTCTTTCCGCCAGCCTCGATGTGGTCCGATTGGAAGTCGGCCCACTGCGCATTGCAGTCCTTCGGTGGGCAGGAGTTTCCCTCGGCCGACCACAGGGCCCATTTCGCAGGATCATGCGGCGGCTTCGCAGGCTCATGGAACTGATAGTTGCTGCCCAACCCGCCGTTGGTGTTGTCCCACAGATTGAAGCGGATCTTGAATCCGGGCCTGTGCCTGTTGGAAAAGATGATGTTTCCAGAGGCGTCCATTGGCAAGCACGTCTCTAGATGAAAGGTCGGCTTACGCTCGGGTGCCGGACCGACCTCATCGAGGTAGATGTCGACGTCTACCTCCCATGGCTTGCCGGGCCCCTGCCGCTGTAGCTTGGAATGACCTGGGGTGCTGCTCCCGCCGACGTCGTTCATGTCTTTTCTCCCGTTCGCTCGTTCCGCACTCCACTCGATTTCGGTTCGCCCCGCCCGAGGACCGTCATGTCATGCTTCGATACCCGATCCCGTTGAGCCGCGCTTGCAGAGGCTCCGCCTCGGCCACCCGGATCATGCGTCTCAGGAGCTGCATGCGCTGGTTGGTCTCGATGGGCCGTTCCTCGACGTCGGACGGCAAGCGGCCGATCGCCTCATTCCATGCGGCTTGGGCGCCCGTGCGGTCGCCAGCCGCCAAGCGCGCATCTCCAAGCAACAGGTTGACGGAGGCACTTCTGAAGATGTCGGCAACTGGATCTTCGCTGCGCTCCTTGCGGGCGAAAGCCAGCGCCTGCTGCGCAAACGAAACCGCCTGCGACGGAGCGCCGGCCGCCAATGCGAGGCGGCTTCGCATCAGGGCGCAGTTGGTGGACAGCCGAGCCTTTGCCGTTGCGTAAGCGGGCGGCAGGCCGCCCGTCAGCGCGCAGCCGCGGCTGACTTGCTGTTCGGCTTCGCCCCGGCGCTGCGTGGAAAGGAGGATCTGTCCGAGGGCGAGCCGCGTATCGGCTGCCATTTGCTTCCACATCGCGTTGCGAGGCTCGATCAGGATCAACTCCTCCGAGTCGCCGACCGCCTCCTGCAAGCGCTGGATCGCGCCATCAGTGTTGCCGCTTTCCGCGAGGGCGATCGCGAGCCCCTCGCGCGCGGTGATCAAGCCGGAACGAATGTTCGAGTCCGCTCCCGCCCCCAGCACCTGCTGCAGCAGAGCGATCTGCTTCTCTCGGGCTGCGACCGCGCCCTTGAGATTTCCGCGTGAGCGCCGGGCGTCGGCGGCCCATGCGAGGACGGATGCGAATTCCTTCTGGTAGCTCGTGTTCGATGGATAGAAGGAGGCGAGCTTCTCCATTTGGCTTCCGGTCGCCTCGAAAAGCTGCTGCGCTTCCCGGAAGCGATGCTCGAAGTAGAGGGAAATGCCGATGTCCTGGCTCGCGTAGAGCGCTTCCATCCGGTACTTCAAATTGTCGGGCTGGAGAGCGACCATCTGCTCGGCAAGGCGCTTATATTCGCGCCAGGCTTTCTCGGCATCGGTGGGTCGCCCGGAGAAGCGCGCCACCTCTCCGATATAGAAAACATTCTGCGCGTGATCGAACAAACGCTGCGCATTGCCGGACTGGCGGCGC
>DASVXN010000367.1:0-2941 GCA_036392635.1 Sphingomicrobium sp.
TGGCCGCAGGAGGCTGCGCGGTGGGCGCAGCTACGGCAGCGGCCTGACGAGCGGGCTCGCGTTGGGCGGGCGCGCGGCGCAGGGGGGCCGGGGCAGGCCTTGTGGCCTCCGCAGGAGCGTTGGTCGCTGCCGGGGCGGTCGCTGTCGGCGCCGCCGTTGCCGGCTGATCCGCAGGCTTGGTGACATTCCCCGGAAGGCTGAAGTTCTGCAGTTCCTGCGGTCCGACAGCGTCGGTGGCAGGCGTGCCGCTCTGCGCCGCGTCTGGCGCGCTCTGCGCCAACGAAGCGCCGGGGACCAGCATGATCCCGCCCAGCAACAAACTCTTCCAGCGCAAACTCGCCCTCATTCAATCCCGCTCTGTGCTTGAATCGCCGCACCTCAACGCCGGCGCTGGCCCGCCAAATGCCCGCCGGCTGGCGCCGTTTCAAGCACAGGCTGGATGAACGGTGGCGGAACCCAGCCGGATCAATCGCTTAGCGCGCGTCGACCAGCACCAGTTCGCTGTCGTCCTGCGCCTCGATCTTCACCTCGGTCTCGCCGGTGATGGCGATCCCATCGCGGGGATTGGCCTCGACGCCGTTCACCCGAACCCGGCCACTGGGCACGAGATAGAGGTGGCGGTCCGGCGCGGCGTCGATGGTGATCGACTCACCCGCGTTCACCGTCGCGCCAAGGATCTTCGCATCGGCATTGATCGTCAGCGCGCCGTCGTCCGAATTGCCACTGGCGAGCAGCTGGAAGGCCCCGTTCCGCGACTCCTTCGGGAACGGCATCGCGCCCCAGCTCGGGGGAGCCGACGGCCTGTCGGTCTCGATCCAGATCTGGAACAAGGTGGTCGCCTCGTCCTCGATATTGTACTCGGCATGGGTAACGCCGGTCCCGGCGCTCATCACCTGCACGTCGCCGGCGCCGGTCCGGCCCTTGTTGCCCATCGAGTCCTGATGCGTGATCGCGCCGGTGCGGACGTAAGTCACGATCTCCATGTCGCGGTGCGGGTGCGGCGGGAAGCCGCTGCGGGCGCCGATCGTATCGTCGTTCCAGACGCGGATGCGGCCCCAGCCCATGCGCTTGGGGTCGTAATAATTCGCGAAGGAAAAGTGGTGGTGGGCGTCGAGCCAGCCGTGGTTCGCGTGGCCGAGGCTGTTGAAGGGGCGGATGTCGATCATGACACCGATTTGGCCCTTCTCGGGACCGCATCAAGTGTCAGCGATGTCACCTAGGCCTGACGAGGTGCGGCGTTAGTGGCCGGGTGCTCCCGGCGGTGGTGGAGGATAGTCCAGCGGTCCGAGAGCAGCGCCCGGGGACCCTGCCGTGACGCTCTTGTACAAAGCGGGACCGAAAGCACTGAACGTCGCTGCCTCGACGAGGACGAACGTGCCGATCATCGCGGCGATGCCCCACCGCCATGCGGGGTGAGCACGCCCGCTCCGCCGCACGTCAGACGCTATGCCAGCGATGGGGAAGAGCAGCGATGCCGCGAAAGCCCACTCCCAAGCCCAGGGGATCAGAAACGGCATCGGGAGCAGACGGCCGATAGCGGGCATCAGAAGCAACGACATGGCGCAAAAGTGCAGCCGCCGGTGCCAGCCGGTTTGCCGCCGCAAGGCGATGGCAGCGCTCGTCAGGCCGACGAAGGAGAAAACGGTGAGCGTGTCGAAGATCAGGAAATGCAACGGCCGGAAAACGAAGGGCACCTGCCCGTTGCGCACCATCGCGACCGTGGCGAAGCAGCCGAGCACGATCATCGGCAGCATCCATGCCGCCGCCACCCATCCGAGGCGCCGGTGCCAGGCCATGCGGTCGGTCGCTACGAAGACGTTCTGCAAGAGGTAAATCGCCACCCAGCCCATGAACACCACGGCATGAGCGTGCACGCGGAGAGGAGCGTGGAACGTCGATCGGCCCATGAACCAATTAAGCGAGAAGCCCGCAACGATGACGATCGTCATGACGATCGCCGCACGCAGGAAGAAGCGGTCGTCGCTTGCAACTGGCGCGACCGGTTCTTGAGCAAGTGTAGCCATTTCGATGCCCCCCCGGGTTTGCACGCAGTCTAATGACTATCGATGCGAGGTCAAACGGAGCCCAGCGTCGCGACCGGCGCGTGACGGCGCGAATCTTTGTCGCTAACCGTCGTTGATGACTTCACAACCACTTCCGCCAAAGCGCATCTTTCCCAGTTCCAAGGTCGACGCCCGCGCCGCCGAGCATGTGCCGCCGGTGCCCCAAACCGAGAGCACTGCCTACAAGCTCGCTTTCCAGGACACCGAATTCCTGCTGCGCGAGGACCTGCGTCCGGTCCGGTTCCAACTGGAGCTGCTGAAACCCGAGCTGCTGCTCAACGAGGCGAACATCGGGTCGACCTTCGTGTTCTACGGCTCGGCGCGAATCCCGGCACCGGAAATGGCCGACGCGCTGGTCGCGGCGGCAACCAACGAGCAGCAGGAGCGGATTGCCGAGCGGCTGAAGGCCAAGTCACGCTATTATGACGTAGCACGCGACCTGGCGCGGCTTGCCAGCCGCTGCGAGTGCGATGCCGAGGGCAAGAAGCATTTCGTCGTCTGCTCAGGCGGCGGGCCATCGATCATGGAAGCGGCCAACCGCGGCGCCACCGAGGAAGGCCGGGAGTCGATCGGGCTCAACATCGTGCTCCCCCACGAGCAGATGCCGAACCGCTACGTCACGCCGGAGCTGAGCTTCCAGTTCCACTATTTCGCGCTGCGCAAGATGCACTTCCTGCTGCGCGCGCGGGCCGTGGCGGTGTTCCCCGGCGGCTTCGGCACCTTCGACGAGATGTTCGAGCTGCTGACCCTGATCCAGACGGGCAAGGTTCGGCCGCTGCCGATCCTGCTCTACGGGCGCGAGTTCTGGAACCGGGTCGTGAACTTCGAGGCGCTGGTCGAAGAAGGCGTGATCTCCGAACGCGACCTAGACCTGATCA
>DASVXN010000368.1:0-6377 GCA_036392635.1 Sphingomicrobium sp.
GTTGGTTGCCAACTCGACGCTGTGCCCCTCCTGATTGAGGCCTTTGGCCAGATAGGAGGCGGTCTAGCGATCGTCTTCGATGAGGAGGATCTTCCGGCCCATGTCGCGTCGAGAACTCCGCTTTATTCTGTCAGCAAGTGGCCGGACAGCAATGCTGGGAGCCGGTCACGCAGGTCCGCCGTCAAGGCGCAACGCCACATCATAGTAAGCTCGCCGTCGCACGCTGTTAACGTGCGTGTTAAATGCTGTTCATCTTGCGGTTCGCCCGAAAGTTGCGCCTTGCCACGCCTGCGCTAGGCTGAGCGACGAGATGATCGCCCAGAAGACTCGGTATGCGTTGCGTTCCCTGCTGTTCCTCGCCGAGGAGCAGGAGGGCGCCCCGGTGCAGCTGAGCCGGATCGCAGAGACGCAACGTGTTCCGCCGAAATATCTCGAGCTGATCATGCTCGACCTCAAGAAGGCGGGGCTCGTGAAGAGCGCGCGCGGGCCCAAGGGTGGGTACAAGCTTGCGCGCCCCTCGGAGGAAATCTCGTTTGGGGAGGTCGTTCGCACGATGGAGGGGCCGATCGCCCTGGTTTCGTGCGCCAGCGTCAATTTCTATGCGCCGTGTGGCGACTGCCACGATGAGGCGACCTGCGCGATCCGCCGTGCCTTCGCCATCCTTCGCGATCAAAGCACCTCGGTGCTCAACTCGATTTCGCTGGCGCAGGGCGCCGGGTGGGAAGAACGGCTAAACGCCGGGGCGGCTAGCCAAGAAGGCTGACCCTGCCGCTGTCGTGGAGCGGGTGGGATATCGAAGCATTGGTGGGAGCGGCGCTAGGGCCAGTGAGCGGCTGCGACCAAGCCAGCGCAAACAACGGAAGAGCCAGCAAGACGGCCCATCCGAGGTCGCCGAGCCATTGGCGATCGACCATGGGGGAACTCCAGTTCGTCACACGTCGGCTACCCGACGCACCTGATTGTTCGACGCTTGAACAACATCAGGAGTTCCAACGATTCCGCCTCAGGAACGAGTGGGCTGGCGAGCGCCGTTGAGCACGGCTAAGAGCGCGGCCATGTCGACCTACAGCATCGATACGTCGACCAGCCGGGCGACGCCTTCGCCGGTGCCTGGCAAGCGAATGACGGCGCCTTCCATTCGAGGCCGCAAGGTCGGTGGCAGAACCGAGCAGCCGATCGTGATGCTCACCGCCTACACCATGCGAATGGCGCAGCTGCTGGATGCGCATTGCGACATGCTGCTGGTCGGGGACAGCCTCGGCCAGGTCATTTACGGCCTGCCTTCGACGATCCCGGTGACGATGGAGATGATGTGCGCTCATGGCGCCGCCGTGGTGCGCGGCAGCTGGCATGCGCTGGTGGCGGTCGACATGCCGTTCGGAAGCTATGAGGCGTCGCCGGAACAGGCGTTCGAGTCCGCGTCGCGGATACTCAAGGAGACGGGCTGCGCCGCCGTGAAGCTCGAAGGCGGCGAGGCGATGGCCTCGACGATCGAGTTCCTGGCTCACCGCGGTATCCCCGTCATTGGTCATGTCGGTCTCACGCCCCAGGCGGTGAACATCCTCGGCGGTTATGGCGCGCGAGGCCGCGAAGAGCGCGAGGCCGAGAAGATCATCGCCGATGCACGAGCAGTCGAACAGGCAGGCGCTTTCTGCGTGGTGGTCGAAGGCGTGCTGGAGAGCATCGCCGAGGAAATCTCGCGCGCTCTTGCGGTGCCCGTGATAGGGATCGGCGCCTCTCCGCAGTGTGACGGTCAGGTTCTCGTCACTGACGACATGCTCGGCATGTTCGAGCGCACGCCACGTTTCGTGAAGCGGTTCGACGATCTCGCATCACGGATCACCGAGGCGGCCCGCACCTATGCGGACGAGGTGCGCGCACGCACGTTCCCGACTCCTGAACAGACCTATCGGCCGAAAGGCTGACGTTTAACATAGGTAAGTCGCTCTGGTCCGGGCATTGCGTATTGCGCGACCATGCCGCGTTACCGCATCCGCCTGATCAATTCCGAGTTCGACAGCGCCGACGAATCCGACTTCCCCTCGCTGGAAGCGGCCCGAAAGTCCGCCGTGCACACCGCAACCAAGGTGGTGTCAGAGGCCGTCGCCGAAGGCGAGAATGCATCCGCCGTCGAGGTACACATCTGCGAACAAGAGCATATGGTGTCCCGCCAGGTGGTGACCCTCAGCGTCGTGGACCTCACCGCGGGTCAATAAGGCGCTGCAGCAGGAAGCTAACATGGATCAGTTCTCGTGAGCAGGTCGTCATGTAGCTGGGGCGCTTCCGACGAGGGAGGCGCAGGCCGTTGATCGAAGCGCATATTCAGAAGCTCCGCGCACGCGACCACCTCAGCCGCGAGGAAGAAGAAGCGATCCGCGGTCTCGTCGGGAGCGTCATCGAAGTGCCGGCCGACAAGACGCTGGTCCGTCACGGCGAGCAGCTAAACCAGTCGTTGCTGCTCGTATCGGGCTGGTTGGCCCGAGCGAAGGACCTGCCGAGCGGGCAGCGGCAGATTGCCGAGCTCCACGTCGCCGGGGATTTCGCCGATCTCCACGCGTTCACGCTCAAATATCTCGATCACGATGTCATCTCGGTGACGCGAGCCGAGATCGCCATCGTGGCCCACGAGCGACTTACCGAACTCACTGAGCGCTTCCCGCATCTGACGCGGCTCTACTGGTTCATGACCAACATCGACGCGGCGATCCAGCGCGAGTGGACGCTGTCGCTGGGACGCCGAACCGCAATCGCCCGAATGGCGCATCTGATTTGCGAGCTGAACACCAGGCTGGCGATCGTCGGCCTCGTCCAGGACAATTCATTCGAGTTCCCGCTGACTCAGGTGGAGTTCGGCGAGTGCCTGGGGCTGACCTCGGTGCATGTGAATCGCACGTTGCAGGAGCTTCGGCGGCGTAACCTCATCGAATTGCAGAATCGGAGGGTGAAGATCTTCGACCTCGAAGCGCTCAAGAGCGTGGCTCAGTTCGATGACGCCTACCTCTACCTGGATAAGCGCGGCCGCTAGGCCCCTTTGCGTTTGCCGCCACAGCCGCTAGACGAAGCGCCGCCAGCTTCCGTTCATCACGGGTGGGGAAGGGGAGCTTTCGGCATTGGATCCCCGACCGAGTGGATTGAGGCATTTCTTGGCGCAACCGCCTGAAACCAACGAGACTTTCCTGCGAGAGGTCGATGAGAACCTCCGCCGGGACCAGCTGCGCGACTTCTTCCGGGATAACGGGAAGTGGCTGATTGCCGCCGTGGTGATCTTCCTCGCGGCGAGCGGCGGCCTGATCTGGTGGAAGCAGCACCAGGTCGAGCGTCACGAGCAGCAGGTCGAGAAGCTCGCGCAGGTCTACAAGGACGTGGGCAGCGGCAGCATGGGGCAGGCGCCGCAGCAGCTTGATGAACTGGCATCGGATGGGAGCAAGGCGGTCAGGGCGTCCGCCCAGTTTGCGCGTGCCGCCGTGGCGCTGCAGCAGGGTGACACCAAGCTGGCGACGGCGACCTACACCGCGATCGCCAACGACAACGGCCTGCCCCAGCCGTATCGCAACGCCGCGCTCATCCGCCAGACCTCCCTGCAGTTCGATCAGCTGAAGCCGGAAGAGGTGATTTCACGCCTCGCGCCGCTCGCCAAGCAGGGTGAGCCCTGGTTCGGCACCGCGGGCGAGATGACTGCGATGGCGATGATCAAGCAGGGGAACAATCGACAGGCAGCACAGCTGTTCGCCGCCATCGCGCGCGACCAGACGGTGCCGGAAACCATCCGCGCCCGCGCCGTCCAGGTCGCCAGCTCCCTCGGCGTCGACGCCGGCACGGCGCCTCGGACGCAGGCCCAGTAGGACCAACAATGATAAGATCGACCATTTCGCGCACTGCCGTCGTCATTGCCCTTGCCCTCGCTGCAAGCGGCTGTGGCGTTTTCAAGAAGAGCAAGGGGCCAAGTACGCCGGTGCTCGGCAACCGTATCGCGGTCCTCACCGGCGATACCGATGTCAGCGTCGATCCAGCGCTGACCGCGCAATCCATGAGCTTGCCCGCGCCGACGCAGAACAGCGACTGGACCCAGTCCGGCGGCAACTCCACTCATTCCATGGGCCAGCTCGCCCTGTCCGCGCAGCCGACGCGCGCGTTCAGCGTGCAGGGCGGCCGCGGCAACTCTCTCACGGCCCGGCTTGCCGCTCCTCCGATCGTCGGCGGCGGCCGCGTGTTCACGATGGACACGGTCGGCACCGTGCGCGCCTTCGACGCACGCAGCGGCGCGCAGGTCTGGGCAAGCCAGACCCCGACCGAGAAGGGCGGCACCGCTTCGCTCTACGGCGGCGGAGTCGCCTACGACCAGGGCCGAGTCTACGCCACCAACGGCCTCGGCTTTGTCTCCGCGCTCGATGAACGCAACGGCGGTATCGTCTGGAAGGTGCGTCCAGGCGGACCGCTTCGCGGCGCGCCCAGCGTGGGGAACGGCGCCGTCTACGTCATCAGCCAGGACAACCAGATCTACTCGCTCAAGCAAGAGGACGGCTCGACCAACTGGTCGCAGGCCGCGACCCTCGAGATTGCGGGCGTGTTCGGATCCGCTTCGCCGGCAATCGGCCAGGGCACCGTCGTCGCTGGTTTCTCATCCGGTGAGCTCAACGCCTACCGTTACGAGAACGGGCGGCAGGTGTGGCAGGACGCGCTGCAGCGCACCAGCATCCGGACGAGCGTGTCGTCGCTCAACGACGTCGACGCCAACCCGGTGATCGACAACGGTCAGGTCATTGCCGTCGGTCAGGGCGGGCGCATGGTGGCGCTCGATCTCATCACCGGCCAGCGCCAGTGGGAGCTCAATCTCGCCGGCATCGACACGCCCTGGGTTGCGGGCGACTGGATCTTTGTGGTTACCGACCAGGCCAAGCTCATCTGCGTCTATCGCCAGAATGGGCACATCCGCTGGATGACGCAGCTGCCGCAGTTCATGAAGGCCAAGGCGAAGAAGGGCGAGATCGATTATTCGGGTCCCGTGCTCGCCGGCGGGCGGCTGATCCTCACCGGCTCCAACGGCGCGCTCATCTACGTCGATCCGGCCACGGGCGCCGTGCAGAGCCAGTCGAGCCTCGGGGCACCGGTGAACCTGTCGCCGGTGGTCGCGAACGGCACGCTGTACATCCTCGACGACCGCGGTCGGCTGAGCGCCTTCAGGTAAGCCCTCGCGGCGCTCCTGACGCGCTGCTATCGGCCGCTAATGCCCCTCCCGATCGTCGCCATTGTCGGCCGCCCGAACGTCGGCAAGTCCACGCTGTTCAACCGGCTGGTCGGCAAGCGCCTTGCGCTCGTCGACGACCGCCCAGGCGTCACTCGCGATCGGCGCGAGGGCGATGCGAACCTGCTCGGGCTCGAGTTCCGGATCATCGACACCGCGGGTTTCGAGGACGAAGATCCGCATAGTCTGCCGGGACGGATGCGAACGCAGACGGAGGCTGCAGTGCGCGACGCGGATGCAGCCCTATTCCTCGTTGATGCTCGCGAAGGTCTCACGCCTCTCGACGAGGAGATCGGCCGTTGGCTCCGCGCGGAGAGCACGCCGGTCATCGTCGTCGCCAACAAGGCGGAGGGCCGGGCCGCCGAGAGCGGCATCTTCGAAGCATTTCGTCTCGGCCTCGGCGACCCGGTCGCGCTCAGCGCCGAGCATGGCGAAGGCGTCGCCGACCTGTTTGAAGCGCTTCGGCCGCACATCGAGCACGAGCGCTTCGAGCAAGTGGATGACGAGGAGGACAGCCCCGGAGCGCCGCTGAAGCTCGCGATCGTGGGTCGGCCAAATGCGGGCAAGTCGACCTTGGTCAACCGGATGATCGGTGAAGAACGGATGATCACCGGTCCGGAAGCCGGAATCACGCGCGACTCGATCAGCCTCGACTGGCAGTGGGAAGGACGACCCGTCCGGCTCGTCGACACTGCGGGACTTCGCAAGCGCGCCAAGGTCGAGGACAAGCTCGAGCGCCTGTCGGCCGCCGACACCCGCCGGGCGATCGACTACGCCGAGGTCGTCGTGCTGCTGCTCGACGCGACGCGGGGTCTGGAGTCGCAGGACCTGAAGATCGCCGCGCAGGTGATCGAGGAAGGACGTGCGCTGATCATCGCGCTCAACAAGTGGGATGTGGCGGAAAATGCCTCGTCGCTGTTCAACGGAGTGAAGGCCGCGCTTGGCGAGGGGCTGGCGCAATTGCGCGACGTGCCGCTGCTCACGGTGTCTGCGAAGACCGGCAAGGGCACCGACACGCTTCTGAACGTCGGGTTCGACCTGCGCGAGGCGTGGAGTCGCCGGATTCCGACGGGCGAGCTCAACCGCTGGTTCGAAGGGGCCGTCGAAGCCAACCCCCCGCCGGCGCCCAAGGGCC
>DASVXN010000369.1:0-2054 GCA_036392635.1 Sphingomicrobium sp.
GCCGACAGCTACGATCCCGAAGGCCGCATCGTTCCCCAGATCTACGCCGGCCTGACGCGCCGCGAGCGGCACGAAGAGCTCATCAAATATGCTGTCGACGGCGCCGTGGCGCAGGTCCAGCGTGCTTACGACATGGCGTCCGGCAAGGGCGCGATCAACATCAACGTGCTGTGGGAAATGGGCGGCGCGCAACGCGTGCTGCAGGGCGTTCTCGAGCGCACCAAGGGTCTCGTCACCGGCGTCACTTGCGGCGCCGGCATGCCCTACAAGCTGAGCGAGATCGCGGCGTCGCACGGCGTCAGCTACCTGCCGATCATCAGCTCCGCGCGCGCCTTCCGTGCGCTGTGGAAGCGCGCCTACAGCAAGGCCGCGGAATGGCTCGGTGCGGTGGTCTATGAAGATCCGTGGCTTGCCGGCGGGCACAACGGCCTCTCCAACGCCGAGGATCCGCGCAAGCCGCAGGACCCGTACCCGCGCGTCAAGGAACTGCGCGACACGATGCGTGCCGAGGGCATTTCGGACAGCGTGCCGATCGTGATGGCCGGCGGCGTGTGGCGGCTCGACGAATGGGAGAACTGGATCGACAATCCCGAGCTCGGGCAGATCGTGTTCCAGTTCGGCACGCGTCCGCTGCTGACCCAGGAAAGCCCGATCCCGCCGGAGTGGAAGGCGCGTCTGATGACCCTCGAGGAAGGCGACGTGCTGCTGCACCGATTCTCGCCGACGGGCTTCTATTCATCCGCCGTCCGCAACCCGTTCCTGCGCAACCTCGAAGCACGCAGCGAGCGGCAGATCGCCTACACCAAGGAGTCGATCGGCGACCATCATTTCGAGCTCGATGTCGGTATCGGCACGAAGAAGAATTACTGGGTCACCAAGGGCGACCTGACCCATGCGCGCGAATGGTATGCGCGCGGCTTCACCAACGCGATGAAGACGCCGGACGACACGCTCATCTTCGTCAGCCCTGAGGAAGAGAAGCAGATCCGCATCGATCAGGCCGAATGCATGGGCTGCCTCAGCCAATGCGCCTTCTCGTCCTGGGCCGACAATGAGAAGAACTCGACGGGTCGCCTCGCCGATCCGCGCAGCTTCTGCATCCAGAAGACGCTGCAGGACATCGCGCACGGCGGTCCGGTCGAGCAGAACCTGATGTTCGCCGGCCATGCCGCGTTCCGCTTCAAGAGCGATCCCTTCTATTCGAACGGCTTCGTCCCGACGGTGAAGCAGCTCGTCGATCGGATCCTGACGGGGGCCTGATGCTGCGAACGGGGGCGCTCACAGCATTGCTGATCGTCGCTGGGGCATCCCCTGCCGCGGCGCAGGACAAGCAGCCGCCGTACTGGGCATCGATCGCCAGCGGGCAGGCGATGACCCACACCGGGCCCGGCCGGAACTATCCGAACGTCTGGCTCTACCAGCGGCGCGACCTGCCGGTGCGCGTCATCAAGAAGTATGAGAACTGGCGCCTCATCCAGGATCCGGACGGGGCGCAGGGCTGGATGCTGGTGACGATGCTCAGCGACCGGCGCACTGCGATGGTGAAGCCGGGCGAACCCCGCGCCATTCGCGTCGGGCCTTACGACAGCGCGAAGGTCGCTTACCAGGCCGAACCTGGCGTGGTCGGACGGATCAGCAAGTGCAGCAGCGGCTGGTGCCGCATCGATATCGGCAGCCGTCGCGGCTATGTTCGTGAGGCCGACGTCTGGGGCGTCGCGGATGGCGAGGCCGTCGACTAACAGAGAAGAGGGGGCGCAGATGAAAGCTTTCGCGGCACTTGCAACCGGAGTTCTGTTGATCGCGAGCCCAGCGGTGGGCGCCCCAGCCAGAGCCCCGGTCGAGCATTTCGGAAGACCCCCGCTCAACGGCCAGCCGCTGCCCTTCTCCGACGCGGTGCGCGTCGGTGACGTGCTCTACCTCTCCGGCCAGATCGGGGTCGGAGCGGACGGCAAGCTGCCCGAGGGCATCGAGGCGCAGACCAGGCAGACGCTCGACAATATCGGCGCGGTCCTGAAGCGCGCGGGCGTCGGCTACGGCGACGTGTTCCACTGCAC
>DASVXN010000370.1:0-5075 GCA_036392635.1 Sphingomicrobium sp.
AGGTCCAGTATGCGGTCACCGGTGGCCCCGGCTACATGTTCCCGCGCCGCGACGGCATCCTGCTCGGCGGCACGTTCGAGCTCGACCAATGGGACGCGACGCCCGACCCGGCGAGGATTGCCCGCATCGTCGCTCGACACAAGGCCTTCTTCGCTTCGCTCCGCTGCACCGCTTGAAGTGCCTCTCGGCGGTCCCGACATTGCCTCACGAGATGAACCTACACACGACCATTCCCCAGAGCGGCGGGGAGCAAGCCCAAGTGCTGAAAGACAAGCTGACGCCCAAGGCGATCGTCGCTGCGCTCAACGAGCACATCGTCGGCCAGGACGACGCCAAGCGCGCTGTCGCCGTGGCTCTTCGCAACCGCTGGCGCCGTCAGCAGCTCGGCCCCGAGCTGCGCGACGAGGTGACGCCCAAGAACATCCTGATGATCGGCCCCACGGGTTGCGGCAAGACCGAGATCAGCCGCCGGCTGGCGAAGCTCGCCGACGCGCCATTCGTGAAGGTCGAGGCAACCAAGTTCACCGAGGTCGGCTATGTCGGCCGGGACGTCGAGCAGATCGCGCGCGATCTCGTCGAGGAGGCTGTGCGCCTCGAACGTGATCGCCGCCGGGCCAAGGTCCGCGCTTCGGCCGAGGAGGCGGCGATGGACAAGCTCCTCGACGCGCTCACGGGGAAGGGTTCGAGCGAGGCCACCCGCCAGAGCTTCCGGCAGCGCTTCGCCGACGGCAGCCTGGATCAGGCCGAAGTCGAGATCGAGGTCGACGAGGCGACGAACATGCCCTTCGAGATCCCCGGCATGGGCGCGCAGGTTTTCGACCTCAAGTCGATGATGGGCAAGCTGTCAGGCCAGGGGCCCCGCAAGCGCCGCAAGCTGAAGGTGCCGGAAGCGTTTGCCCGCCTCACCGACGAAGAGGCCGACAAGCGCCTCGACCCAGACGACATCAACCGCTCGGCGCTCGCCGATGCGGAGGCGAACGGCATCGTCTTCCTCGACGAGATCGACAAGATCGCGGTCAGCGACGTCCGCGGCGGGTCGGTCAGTCGTGAGGGCGTCCAGCGTGACCTCCTGCCGCTGATCGAAGGCACCACGGTCGCGACCAAGTACGGGCCGCTGAAGACGGACCACATCCTCTTCATCGCGAGCGGCGCATTCCACATCGCCAAGCCCGCCGACCTGCTTCCGGAACTCCAAGGTCGTCTGCCAATCCGCGTCGAGCTGAAGGCGCTGACCCAGGAGGACTTCGTCCGCATCCTCTCGGCAACCCGAGCCAGCCTGACAGAGCAATATCAGGCGCTGCTCGGCACCGAAGGGGTTCAGGTCCAGTTCGCCGACGACGGCATCGAGGCTCTGGCGCGCATTGCCGCGGAGGTGAACGAGTCGGTCGAGAACATCGGCGCCCGCCGCCTGCAGACCGTCATGGAGAAGCTGCTCGAGGACATCAGCTTCGACGCCGAGGACCGCAGCGGCGAGACGCTGGTGGTGGACGCTGCGTTCGTCGAGCAGCAGCTAAGCAGCATTGCTCGGAACGCGGACCTTAGCCGGTACGTTCTTTAGCACCGACCCGCAGTCCGTCCGTGGGCGGACACGGTTCGCCGAACCCGCTGCACCTCCAGCGGTTGCCTGTCGTTGGTTTCCTAAGTCCACTTGGGAATGGAGAAACCTATGAAGTTCCAAATGATCGGTCTGACGAGCGTGATTGCCGTGGCCATGTCGAGTGCTGCTGTCGCCGCTCAGACCACGACACAACCCACAACCTCGACGACGACTACCCCGCCGACGGCGACGCAGCCGACGACCACGACTACTCGGTCGACGACAACGACGACGCAGCCCACCACCAGCACAACGGCAACTCAGCCGACGACGAGCACGACGACGACGAGCACGAGCACGACCCAGCCGACCACCTCGTCGCAGACTGCTCCTGGGCAGACCGGGAACACTCCCGGCCAGATGCAGACCACGCCCGGAACTGCGAGCGAAATGACCCCCGCTGTCACCGGCACCACGCCCTCGGGCCAGACGACTGGCACAGCCGACACCGCCGGCGCGACTGCAGCGGCGACGGCAGCTGACGTAAAAGCGGGCGTCTCAGTCTATGACCAGAACGGCGGCCTCGTCGGTAAGGTCGACTCCGTCACCGGCGACAGTGCCGTCGTGAAGGCCGGCGACGTTCGCGCCGCCATTCCGGTGAGCAGCTTCGCCAAGAACGACAAGGGCCTCGTCATCAGCATGACGAAGGACGAGTTGCAGGCCAGCGCCAAGGAAAGCGCTGCAAAGACGAAGACGACAACGAAGACCAAGAAAAAGTCGAAGTAAGCCTCAGCTGCCGGCTTTCCGGTAGCGCCATATCAGGCCGGGGATGAAAGGCGACCACAGGCTCGTCTTCACCCCGGCCAGTCTCAACCAGTTTGCGACCACGGCATTGCAGGTGCGCACGGCATTTGACTTTCCAGTCGCACGGTAGAAGGCGTCCGCGGGTCCGTAGCCTGCGTGACCGATGCGCTGAGGGCGTCCGCGCCGATCAAGTAGGAAGTCTGCCCGAATGGCTGCCCACAGCCGGCGGTACTCAGCGGGGCGCAGCCGGATTTTCCTGACGGCGTACGAAGGATCCGCCACATATTCGACGTGCATGACGCGCCTGCCTCCCGCGAGTGCGGACCAGATCGTTCGCGGCCGGATGTCCCACCAGGTCGGCGTATCGAGATACACCCGCCGCTCACCCGAGCCGAAGGCGATCCAGCGAGCAGTCGGCGGCACCGCCGAGAAGTCGCTCGCGGGAAGCAGCGGCGCCCAGTCGAGCCCCTGTGCCCGCACCGGCATGATGATGTCCGCATGGATGCCGTTGTCGGCGATGTAGATGGTGGTGCCTTCGGCAGGCTCCGTCCATGCTCGGTTCACCGGCGCCAGCGATCCGGCCAACGCCGCGGCCATGTAAAGCGCCGGCAGCGCGAGCAGTGCCGTCAGAAATCGTCCAACCCACTTGCCCAGCTTGCCTTTTCGCCGCCGACGCGCCACCCGGCTCCCCCTTCCGCCTTGCCTTGTTCGGTACCGCTGCCTAGATGCCGCAGCCAAGTCGGGGCGTAGCGCAGCCTGGTAGCGCATCACACTGGGGGTGTGGAGGTCGCTGGTTCGAATCCAGTCGCCCCGACCATCGACGCAGTCTGGTAGTCGGGGGACTGCCGTGAGCGTCGACGGAAACTTCAAGGAAAGTCAGCAACTCTTCCATGTCCAGCCCACCAATCCTGATGAGCATGGTCCAGGCCGCACCTGCGGGTAGCGGCGGCGGAATGTCCCAGATCCTGTTCGGCATTGCGCCGTGGCTGCTGATCTTCGGCATCTTCTACATCCTGATGATCCGCCCCCAGCAGCGGCAGCTGAAGGCGCACAAGGATGCGATCGCGGCGGTGAAGAAGGGCGACGAAGTGATCACCGGCGGCGGCATCCGCGGCCGTGTGACGAAGGTCACCGATGACGAAGCCGAGGTCGAGATCGCCCAGGGTGTCCGAATCCGGGTCATCAAGTCCACGATCAGCAACGTCGTCACGCCGAACGCGAAGCCGGCGAACGACTGATGCTTGAATTCCCGAAGTGGAAGGTCTGGCTCGTCACGCTCGTCGTGGCGCTGGGCGTGCTGCTGTCGATCCCTAGCCTGATTGCCGGAACACCGCTTGCCGGCAGCTGGCCCAAGTGGCTGCCCCAGTACCGGATCAGCCTTGGCCTCGACCTTGCGGGCGGAAGCCACCTGCTGCTCGAAGCCGACGCGTCCGACGCACAGAAGCAGCGGCTGCAGTCGATGGAAGATTCGGTGATCACCGAACTCCGCCGCGATCCCCGCGTCGACGTTGGCGACGTCTCCACAGCGGGCGGGAAGCTGTCGTTCATGGTCCGCGATCCGCGGCAGGTCGATACAGCGGTCGAGCGTATGCGGACGCTGACCCGGCCGGTCGCACTGACGGGTAATCGCGACTGGGACGTGTCCGTCGTCGACTCGACCCGCGTGGTCCTGACGCCGACGCCGAGCGGCTCGGCTCAGGCGATGAAGGACGCGATGAGCGTTGCCCGTGATGTCGTACGCCGCCGCATCGATCCGTCGGGCACGAAGGAAATCACGGTCATCACGGAGGGCGGCAACCGCATCCTCGTCGAGGTGCCGGGTGTTGAGGATCCCGAGGCGCTGAAGCGGCTGATCGGCCAGACGGCGCGCCTCGAGTTCAAGCTTGTCGACCTTACCGCGGACCAGAACCAGGTCCTGCAGGGCCATGCCCCCGCAGGCAGCCAGGTGCTTCCGATGGCCGAGGGCGGCGGAGCAATCGCGGTCAAGCGCCGGGTGATGGTGTCGGGCGACCAGCTCGTCGATGCCAAGCAGGGCCTCGATCAGGACGGCCGCGCCGTCGTCAACATCCGCTTCAACGCCGCGGGTGCCCGCCGCTTCGGCCGCGTCACGCAGGAGAACGTGAACAAGCCGTTCGCGATCATCCTCGACGACAAGGTGCTGTCGGCTCCGAACATCAACGAGCCGATCCTGGGCGGTAATGCGCAGATCTCCGGCAGCTTTACCGTCCAGAGCGCAAGTGATCTCGCGGTCTCGCTCAAATCAGGCCAGCTCCCAGTGAAGCTCAACGTGATAGAGGAGCGGACCGTCAGCGCGGAGCTCGGTCAGGACTCCATTCGCAAGGGCGTGATCGCGTCCGTCATCTCCGTGCTGGCGGTGATCGTCTTCATGCTGGTCACCTACGGCCGCTTCGGCGTCTACGCGAACATCGCGCTGGTGGTGAACGCGTTCCTGATCCTCGGCATCATGGCGATGTTCAATGCCACGCTCACCCTGCCGGGCATTGCCGGGTTCATCTTGACGATCGGCGCCGCGGTCGACGCAAACGTGCTGATCAACGAGCGCATCCGCGAGGAAATCCGACGAGGGCGAAGGCTGATCGATGCCGTTGAGACAGGCTATCACGAGGCCTTCCGCGCGATCTTCGACGCCAACGTGACCCACGTTATCTCGGCTGCGATCATGGCCTATTTCGGCTCGGGGCCTGTCCGCGGCTTTGCCGTCGTCCTCCTCATC
>DASVXN010000371.1:0-2320 GCA_036392635.1 Sphingomicrobium sp.
GTCGCCGGGGCGTTCTGCATCTTGTGGTGGTACCAGGCCGTCGCGGCGTAGCTCGGCAGGTAGTTCAGATAGTCGCGATCGAGACCCGGCTGCCGCCGGCCGTAGTTCATGATCGAGGACAGCAGCACGACGCCGTTGAGCGCCATGCCGCGGTCCTGCAGCTGATAGGCGAGCGCGCCCGAGCGGAGCGTACCGTAGCTCTCGCCGAAGAGGAACTTGGGGCTGTCCCAGCGGCCGAACTTGGTCACGTAGCGAATGATGGCGCGAGAGAAGGCGTCAGCGTCCTGGTCGACGCCGTAGAAGTCGCTGCCCTTGGCATCGCCGAGGGCACGCGAATAGCCGGTGCCCGGCGCATCGAGGAACACCATGTCCGTCGTGCCGAGCAATGTGTCAGGGTTCGCACCAAAGGCGAACGGCGCCGGTCGGATTGCCTCAGGGTTACCGGTCTGCAGCCGCATCGGACCGAACGATCCCATGCGCAGCCACAGCGAAGCGGAGCCGGGGCCCCCATTGTAGAAGAACATGACGGGTCGGCGCCCGGTCGGGGCACCATCAGCCGTATAGGCGGTGTAGAAAATGCTGCCCTTCGGCTTGCCGGCGTTGTCGCGGATCGTCAGCGTTCCGGCCGTTGCCGTGTACGGGATCGTGCGGCCTGAAACGGAGGCGCTGTGGCGCGTCTGTACGGTGCGCTCTTCGACCGGTGCATCGGCATAGCCGCTCTTCGCCTGCTCAATCATCGCTTCGGAGTGAAGCGCGTCGAGACTCTTGCCCTTCTCGTCGGTCTTCGCGGACTGAGCGACGGTGGGAGCGGCGGAAAGCAAGGCAAGGGCAGACGCAGCGAGCAATAGGCGCATCAGGGCTTCTTCTCTTTGGATAACGTGAGCGGGACGGACGCGACCTTGGCGTCAATCGGTTTCAACACGCAATTCAGTCGACGAACGGGCAGCGTACGTCGACGAACGGATGCTCAGGCGAGTGCCAGAAGCTGGTCTCGCCTGTTGATTTCCTGCGCGAAATCAAGCGGTTCCAATTCGTTACGAGTGAGCGCCATAGCCCGGGTCAGGCGATCGTGGCTCTCTGCGGTCATGGTCGGCACTGCGGAGGCGACTGCAACCATCTCGTCCATCTTGCCGGAGCAGTGCAGGGCGACGTCGCAACCGGCCGAAACCACACCGGCAGCTCGACTGCCGAAGTCGCCTTGAAGCGCCTCCATCCCGAGGTCGTCGCTCATCAGCCAGCCGTCGAAGCCGATCCGCTCACGGATGATGTCGTGAATGACAATCGGCGAGAGGGTGGCCGGGCGCTCCCTGTCCCAGGCTTCGTAGACCACGTGCGCGGTCATCCCCATGGGTGCGGACGCGAGCCGCTCGAACGGCTCGAGGTCGATCTCGAGTTCTTCCGCGCTTGCCGTGACCACCGGCAGTTCCTTGTGGCTGTCGACCAAAGCGCGGCCGTGACCGGGAATATGCTTGATGATGCCGACCACGCCAGCCGACGCCATGCCGTCGAGCACTGCGCGGCCAAGCGCCGCCACCTGCATCGGCTCGGACCCGAGCGAACGGTCCCCGATGATGTCGGACGCGCCCTCCTGCCGAACGTCGAGAAGCGGCAGCGCATTCACGTTGATGCCGCAGGACTTGAGCATCAGCCCGAGCGCGCGCGCATTGGAGCGAACGGCCTCGATCGCCGAGCTCGGCGCCAGGCGATAAAGGTTGGCGAACTTCTCGGCGGGTGGGAATGCCGGCCATTCCGGCGGGCGCATGCGGGCGACGCGGCCGCCCTCCTGATCGATCAGGATCGGCAGGTCGTCTCGTCCCGTGAGTTCGCGGAGGGAGTCCGTCAGGCGCAGCAGCTGGTCCTGGTTTTCGCAATTGCGCCGGAACAGGATGAAGCCTGCAGGCTCGGCGTCGACGAAGAAGCTGCGCTCCTCATCCGTAAGCGCGAACCCTTCGAGACCATAGATCGCCGCCTGCATCACTGCGCCACGAAGCAATTCTCGCCGGCTGCCTTGAGCGTCTGGCAGACCTGACGGGCGTCGGCCGGCGATGCGGCGCCGGCGCGCAGCCTGATCCCGCCCGAGAATGGGATAACCATCTTGTTGAGCGCGCCGAGGTTCGGGAAGCGCGCGGACAAGGCCGTCCAGGCGCGCTCGGCCTGCGCTTGGTTGGCGAAGGCACCGAGTTGGACGACGCTCCCGGAGCCGCCGGTCGGCTTCGCTTCGGGCGCGGGCTTCGCTTCAGGCGCGGCGGGCTTGGTTTCCGCTACCGGCGCGGGCTCCGGCTTGACGGGCTTGGCCACCGGCGTTTCGGGCAGCTTGTCG
>DASVXN010000372.1:0-14275 GCA_036392635.1 Sphingomicrobium sp.
TGCTGCTCGCCCGGCACACCGTTCCCTTCCAGCACATGCTCTCGATCCTGTTCACGCTTGGCGTCTCCATCACTGGCGTCATGACGGTTGCGCGCTGGGCCTTCCGCCAGCTCAAGACCAACGCCGACGTCGGCAGCCAGAGCGAAAGCGCCAGCCTGCTGCTCCAGGAATACGAGCAGCGCGGCGTGGGCTGGCTTTGGTCGGTCGATGGGGACAATCGCGTCACCTACATCAGCTCGCGCATGAGCGCCTTGCTCGGCAAGCCAGCGACGCAGCTCCTTGGCCATTCGCTTCCCGCGCTCCTCGGCGGTCACGCCGAGCTCGGCCGCGTGCTGCTTGAAAAGCAGCCCTTCAACTCGCTCGACATGGAGCTTGCCACCCCGCGTGGCACGCGCTGGATCTCGATGGCCGGCGACCCGATCATCGACACTGCCGGTCGCTTCGAGGGCTTTCGAGGCGTCGGATCGGACATCACCGAGATCCGCCAGACGCAGGAGCGCCTGACCCATCTCGCCAATGTCGACGTGCTATCCGGCCTGCCCAACCGCGGCCGCGTCCGCCAATTGCTCGGCGAGGCCCTGCGCGGCGCCACCAGCGGCAGCGTGCCGTGCGCCATCATGTTCCTCGATCTCGACGGCTTCAAACCGGTCAACGACACGTTCGGCCACCCGAAGGGAGATGCCGTCCTCCGCGCCGTCGCCAAGCGCCTGGTCGATGAGGTAGGCCCGAACGGTACGGTCGGCCGCATGGGCGGCGACGAGTTCGCGATCGTCGTCGATGACGCCCAGAGCCGCAAGAAGGTCGAGCTGCTCGCCGATCGAATCATCAAGGCGATCAAAGAGCCCTACATGATCGACCAAACCGAGATCCGCATCGGCGTCTCGATCGGCTGCGCGTTCGGTCCCATCGATGGCGCGACGGTCGACGACCTCATCCTCAAGGCCGACCTTGCGCTCTACCAAGCCAAGGACGCAGGTCGCGGCGTCGCCCGCTACTTCTCCTCGGAGCTCCAGTCGGAGCAAGAAGACCGGGTTCGCCTCGAAAGCGATCTCCGCTCGGCGATCGCGTCGAAGCAGTTCCACCTTGTCTTCCAGCCGCTGATCAACGCCCGCACCCAGAAGCTGATCGGCTTCGAAGCGCTGATCCGTTGGAACCACCCGAAGCGGGGCTTCGTCCCGCCCAACGTCTTCATCCCCGTGGCGGAGGAATCCGGCCTGATGGGCGCGATCGGCGAATGGGTGATCGACGAAGCCTGCCGCGCGACCGCAAGCTGGCCGGAGCCGATCACCGTCGCGCTCAACATCAGCCCGCGTCAGATCGTACTGCCCAACCTGCCCAACATCGTCAGCGAGGCGCTCGCCCGCTACAAGCTGGCCGGCAATCGGATCGAGCTGGAAGTCACCGAAGGCGTGTTCCTTGGCGACAATGGCTCGACGCTGGATACGCTGAAGCGACTCCGCGCGCTGGGCGTCGGCATCGCGCTAGACGACTTCGGAACCGGCTATTCCTCGATCGGCTATCTGAACAAGGCCGTCTTCCATAAGCTCAAGATCGACGGCAGCTTCGTTCGCGAAGCGGGCTCCCGGCCAGAAAATGTCGCGATCATCCAATCGATCGTGCAGCTTGCAAAGAGCTTTCGGATGTCGGTCACGGCTGAAGGCGTCGAGACCGCCGAGGACTTCGAGCGCATGCGCGACCTCGGCTGCGATACGATCCAGGGCTATCTGTTCGGCAAGCCGCTCGTCTACGAGCGCGCCAACCAGATGGTGCTCGGCCTCGGCGCCAAGCGAATGGCCGGCTAGGGAACGATCCGGAACTCTTTAGCCAGGGTTCCAGCGTCAAAGCTCTCGTCATCAGCGGGCAGCTGTTCCGATCCGTTCGCGACGTTTCGGTAATGCTCTGCAAGCGCGCGATGGGACTCGGCGGCCCGCTCGTCGCTGGCCCGATCTGCAGCTGTCCGCTCTTCCTCCGAACGCCGCTCGAAATAGTCTTTCGATTGAAGTTCCCGCATGACCGGCGCTGTAGCGCTCCACCGTCGCCGCAACACTAACGGGCGTTAGCGAGGGCGTTACAAGTCGCGGATTTTCCTATAACTTGCATCTGTTTAGACCATTTGCCGACATCATGGGGGGATGTCAGTGCTGCAGCTGACTGCGTTGCAGACCTTGTTCAGGTACCAAAGCGGCCGAGTGATTGCGCTCGGGCGGGTGATGCTTGGCATCATGTTCATGGTCGCGGTCGCCTTCGACCATTCCGAACCGCATCTCGCCCTGTTCCGCACCTACGCCATGCTGACGCTCTATGGTGCCGTCGCGGTCCTGATCGCAGCCGCGACCTGGCGCGACTGGTGGCTGGACGCGCGACTCGCCGTCCCCGCGCACCTCACGGACATGGCGGTCTTCACCGTCATCGTCTTCTCAGCGAACGGCACGACCAGTCCGTTCTTCCTCTTCTTTGTCCTCCCGTTGCTCTCGGCTGCTCTTCGCTGGAGCTGGCGTGAAACGGCGATCACTGCGACCGCGCTCATTCTCCTTTTCCTGATTGCGGGCATGCTCATCGCCGGGGATCGCAGCTTCGAGCTCGAACGCTTCGTGATCCGCGCCGGACACCTCCTCAACTTGTCCCTCCTGCTGATCTGGTTCGGCGTGCATCAGCTCCGCACGCGCCTGTTCTTCCACGCCGACGATCTCGACGCGGAACTCGGCCAGCGCGACAACCCGCTGGCCCGCGGCCTTGAATTCGCAATGCGGACCGTCGGTGCCCGCAGCGGTGCCCTGATCGTCGGCCCGACCGGCGAGGAGCCATCCGACGGCTACACCATCGACCGTGGCGAAGCGCGCAGCTTCAACGTCGAGCGCGCACTGGTGCGGACCGGCGCGCACGCGTCCCTCCTCTGCGACATGGCCGAAGATCATGTGCTGACCCGGCGCGCCGACGGCCACTTCCGCTTTCTCACCGCCTCCGATCTCGTCGACCGGGACGAGGCGCTAGCCCTCGGACTTCGCGAAGGTCTCATCGCGGAGGTCCGAACCGGCACGCTGCATGGCTGGCTGGTGCTTTGGAACATCGCCGACATGTCGGCCGACTATGTCGATCTCGGACGCGAGCTCGGCCGTGCGACCGGCGCGATCCTGGACCGTCACGCGCTGATCACGGCGATCGAGACTGGGGCGGCGGCCCGCACGCGCCTTGCGTTGGCGCGCGACGTCCACGACAGCGTTATCCAGTTTCTCGCCGGCACTGCGATCAGGCTCGAAGCGATCAAGCGAGCGGCAAGACTGGGTTCGCCTGTCGAGAGCGACCTCGACGACCTCAAGCGCCTGCTGGTCGAGGAGCAGGGGGAGCTTCGTGGGTTCGTATCGGCGCTGCGCCGCGACCGTGGAGTCGATCTTGCGGAAGCCGTCGGAGAGCTGCGCGCACTAGCGGAGCGCCTCAGCCAACAATGGTCGGTCGATTGCCGGATCAGCGCCAACGGGGAAACCGCTGCCATCCCGATCAGGCTGCAGCTCGACCTCCAGCATCTCCTTCGCGAGGCCGTCGCCAATGCCGTCCGGCACGGCGGCGCAAAGCGCATCGATGTCGCGCTCGAGGTTCAGGACGATCACCTGCAATTCGACGTGGCCGACAACGGCTCCGGTTTCGCGGCCAACGGGGCTGCGGTTGAGCCTTGGTCGTTGAAAGAACGAGTAGAGCGCGCGCATGGATCGCTCCGCCTGGTTTCGGCACCGGGAGCGACCAACATTTCCATCTCTTTGCCGCTGGGGGCAGCCGCATGATCAGAGTTCTGCTTGTTGATGACCATCCGATGATCGGTGCCGCGCTGGAGATGCTCCTGCGCGACAGCGAATATGAGTTTCTCGGGCGCGCGCGAAGCGTGTCCGAAGCGAACAGCAAGCTTGCCAAGCTCAGGCCCGACCTCCTGCTGCTCGACGTCAACCTGCCCGACGGCTCTGGCCTCGATATCCTTCGCAAGCTGTCACGCGCGCGAACCCGGCCCAAGGTCATCCTGCTCACCGCCGGCATGGACGACAGCCAGTCGCTGACCGCGGCGGAGCTGGACCCGCCGGGCATGGTGCTCAAGACTTCCGACCCCAGCCTCCTCACCGAGTGCATCGATGCGGTTGCCGCTGGCGGTCGCTGGATCGATCCGGAAATTGCCCAGCGCATTCGCCAGGCGCAGGAGCGTGCCGCCTCGGCACCGCCGCTCACCCGCCGAGAGCGTGAACTGGTGGAGCTGGTGCGCCAGGGCATGCGCAACCGCGACATCGCCGCCGAGCTCGGCGTCACCGAAGGCACGGTGAAGGTCTATTTGCACGCAATCTTCGACAAGTTCCGCGTCGAGAACCGCACCGAGCTCGCACTGCGCGCCGCCGACCTGATCGGCCGCTAGGCAAGGCTTTGATCTGGAGCTGGCCGGCCTGAGTGCCGTCAGCTTTGCTGCGACCCCCGCTGCAATGCGTCGCGGATACGGCTGGCGAGCGCCTCGCGGCTGTATGGCTTGGCCAGCAGGTTCACGCCAGGGTCGAGGCGTCCCCCATGAACGATGGCATCCTCGGCGTACCCTGATGTGAACAGGATCGCGATGTCGGGCAGGCGTTCCTTCGCCTTGCGCGCCAGTTCCGGGCTGCGCACCGGCCCCGGCATCACCACGTCCGTGAACAGCAGGTCGATCTTCACCCCGCTCTCCAGGATCGGCACTGCACTCGCCGCGTCCTTGGCGGTCAGCACCTTGTAGCCAAGCTCGCGCAGCAGTTCCGTGACCGTCGAGCGCACCTCGACGTCGTCCTCGACGACGAGGATCGTCTCGGACCCGCCGCCCGCCTCGACGAGTTCGGGCCCCGCCGTCGAATCCTCGTTCTCCAGCACGCGCGGCAGGTACAGCCGCACCGTCGTGCCTTCGCCGACCTCGCTGTAGATCTTGATGTGCCCGCCCGATTGCTTGGCGAAGCCGTAGACCATCGACAGGCCCAGGCCTGAGCCTTTGCCCTCCGCCTTGGTCGTGAAGAACGGCTCGAAGACCCGCTCGATCAGCTCGGGTGACATGCCGCTGCCGGTGTCGCTCACCGTCAGCATCACATACTGGCCGGGCTCCACTTCCGGGTTGTGGATCGAATAGTCGAAGTCGAGGTGCGCGTTCTTGACCTCAACCGTCAGCTTGCCGATCCCGTCCATCGCGTCGCGCGCATTGATCGCCAGGTTCAGGATGGCGTTTTCGACCTGCGTCGGATCGGCGAAAGCGTTCCACAGGCTCGGCGAGACCACCGTCTCCATCTCGACACCCTCGCCGATGCTTCGGCGAAGCAGCTCTTCCATCCCCACGACCAGGCGTCCGATGTTGACGACCTTGGGCTCCAGCGGGTGACGGCGACCGAAGGCGAGCAGCTGGCTCGCCAGCTTCGCGCCGCGCTGTACGCCCGCCATGGCGTTGCTGATCCTGCGCTCAGCTTTGGGGTTGGCGGACAGCTCGGCCTGGAGCAGCTGCAAATTGCCCGAGATGATCTGCAGCAGGTTGTTGAAGTCGTGCGCGACGCCGCCGGTCAGCTTCCCGATCGACTCCATCTTCTGCGCCTGCTGCAGCGCAGCCTCGGCCGCACGCCGCTCGGCGATCTCCTCGACGACGCGCGCCTCGAGCGTCTCGTTGAGCTCGCGAAGAGCGGTCTCCGCCTGCTTGCGGCTGATGACGATCGACGCGCTCCGCGTGATCAGGTCTACGAGTTCCAGGTCGTCCTGCACCGGCTCCCGTGGCTCGCGGTGGTACATGGCAAAGGTGCCCAGCACCTGGCCTGATCCGCTGACGATCGGGATGGACCAGCAGGCCGCGAGCTCATGGGTCGCGGCAAGCTCACGAAAGTCCTTCCACTTCTCGTCCGTCGCGATGTCCGTCACAAACACGGCCTGTCCCGTGTACGCGGCTGCGCCGCACGATCCGACATTGGGGCCGATCTCGAGCCCGTCGATGGCTGAATTGTAGTCGTTGGGGAGGCTTGGCGCGGCGCCGTGCCGCAGGCGCTTTCCTTCGCCATCCAGCAGCAGGATCGACGCGATCACGCCCGAGGTCGAATGCTTCTCCACGATCTGCACGAGCGACTTCAGCGTCTCCTCGAGCGGCTGGTCTTCGATCGCGAGCTCCAGCACGCGGTTGTGCACGATGCGGAGCGCCTCGGCACGCTTGTAGTCCGTGACGTCGTATCCCTGGACGAAGATCCCGATGCGCTCCCCGTCCTCGCCCGTCATCGGCTGGTAGACGAAGTCGACGAACTTCTCCTGAGCCTCGGCGTTACGGCCGATCCGGATTGGGACCGCACGTCCGATGAACGGCTCTCCCGAAACGGCCACATTGTCGAGCAGCTCGATGAAGCCCTGATCGGCGACTTCCGGCAACGCCTCGCGCACCGTCCTGCCTACCACATGGCGTCCGACGAGCTCCTCATACGCCGGATTGGCCATGACGAACCGGTGATCCGGCCCCTCCAGCAGCGCGGTAAAGCCGGGCGCGGCATCGAACATGCCACGCAGCCGTTCCCGCTCACCGCTCAGCCGCTGCTCGGCGCGGACCTTGCCGGTGGTCTCGACGACGATCGCGATCACGCCGACGATTGCCCCGTCGTCGTCCACGATCGGCGAGTAGTCGAGGTTCATCCACACCGGCTCGGCGCGTCCATGGCGCTCGAGCTCAAGAAGCTGGTCCTGAACCGACAGCGTCTCTCCGCCGCGGAACACCCTCGCCATGACCGCGCGATTCCAGTCGACGGCCTCGGGCCAGGCGTCGAGCACATCGGCGCCCAGGATGTGCGGGTGGCGGCCGCCTGCGAAGTGCGCGTAGCCGTCATTGTAGATCATGGTGCCCGCATCGCCCCACAAGGTGACGATCGGCACCGGAGACTGCAGGATCAGGGCGACCGTCGTCTTGATGACGGCGGCCCAATCCTCGATCGGGCCGATCGAGGTTGACGACCAGTCGAAATCGGCGATGAGGTCGCGGACCTGACCGTCGCCGGCCAGGAAACTCGGCGGCGCGGGCGCTTGGGTACGCGGCATGTCCACGTGCTCGGCCTTAACTGAAATGCTCGAAGTCACAAGGCCTTGGCGGTCGTTACGACTCTGATGCGAGTAAGGTGATTGCTCGAGAGTGCGTCGGCATGGGAGCCGCGCCGGACTGCGCCGGGGAACCTTGGGGCCGTTCGGAAGTCGGCTTTGCGTAATCGCGACGACTGAACTGGAGAGAAATATGCAGGTTCGCGAAGTCGGCCGCAGCGGCCTTCAGGTATCGGCGATTGGTCTCGGCTGCATGGGCATCAGCCAGAGCTACGGAACGCGTCTGTCGAGGAAGGACGGCATACGGCTCATCCGCGATGCGGCTGAGCGCGGAGTGACCTTGTTCGACACCGCAGAGGTCTATGGTCCTTTCGAAAATGAGGAGGTGGTCGGCGAGGCGCTTCGGCCGGTGCGCGACCGCGTCGTGATCGCAACCAAGTTCGGCTTCGACATCGACCCTCAAACCCGTGAGACGCGCGGCGTCGACAGCCGGCCGGAGCACATCCGGCGGGCGGTCGACGGCTCGCTGCAGCGTCTTGGCTTCGACACGATCGACCTCCTCTACCAGCACCGTGTCGATCCGGACGTGCCGATCGAGGATGTCGCGGGCGCCGTCCGTGACCTCATCGTGGAAGGTAAGGTCAGGCACTTCGGCATGTCGGAACCTGGCGTGCAGACGCTTCGCCGCGCTCACGAGGTGCAGCCGGTCACGGCCGTACAGAACGAATATTCGCTGTGGTGGCGAGAACCGGAAACGAACGGCATTCTCGAAGCCTGCGACGAGCTCGGCATCGGCTTCGTTCCTTACAGCCCGCTCGGCCGCGGTTTCCTCGCCGGCGCGGTCAGCAAGGATACACAGCTCGCCGCCGACGACTTCCGCCGCAACAACCCGCGCTTCCAGCCCGCGGCGATGGAGAAGAACCAGGCGTTCGTCGACCTGCTCAAGCAGGTTGCTGGAGAGAAGGGCGCCACGCCCGCCCAAATCGCGCTCGCATGGCTCCTCGCGCAGCGGCCCTACGTGGTTCCGATCCCCGGCACGACCAAGCTTCACCGGCTGGAGGAGAATATTGGCGCGGTCGCGATTCAACTCAGCGATGGCGACCTGCGGGAGATCGATGCGGCGGCCTCCCACATTCAGACCGAGGGAGAGCGCTACGCCCCGCAGCAGATGGCGATGGTCGGTCGCGAAGCGCCTGAAAGAGCGGACGCGTAGTCGGGAACCTTGCGCTCGCGGTGACATCCAATGTGCATCGGCACCGGCTGGGTGCTTCATGCGAGGGGATGCCCAATGCTTCACAAGACTGCATTCTTCTGCGCGGCGGCGCTGCTTGCGGCTGCTCCCGCCGTGGCCGCGGACGCGCCTACCGATCCGCAAATCGCACACATCGCCTATACCGCCGGCAATATCGACATCGCCGCCGGCAAGCAGGCGCTTGCCAAGTCGCGCAACAAGGCGGTCCGTGCTTTCGCGCAGCAGATGGTTCGTGACCACCAAGCCGTGAATGCCAAGGCGCTCGCGCTGGTGAAGAAGCTCCACGTCACGCCCGAGGCCAATGCGACGAGCACCAGCCTCACGAGAGACGCTGCCGCAACCAGGGCGCGGCTCAACCGGCTCAAGGGTGCAGCATTCGACCGCGCCTATGTCGACAACGAAGTCGCCTATCACAAGACGGTCAACGGCGCCCTCGAAGCGACGCTGATCCCAAGCGCCAAGAATGATCAGCTCAAGTCGCTGCTGCAGACGGGGCTCACGCTCTTCACTGAGCACCAGCACCACGCCGAGCAGGTCGCGAAGGAGCTGAAATGAGCTTGCGCCTGCGGCGTTGCGTTGCTCGCGCCGCGGGCGCGGGGGCCCTGCTGCTCGCATCCTGTGCGGCGGCAGCGGCCCCAAGGACCTACACGGTCGTGATCGACAAGATGAAGTTCGGACCGGTGCCCGCCGTGGTTCACAAGGGTGACGCGATCATCTGGGTCAACCGCGATTTCCTGCGGCACTCGGCAACGGCGGCCGACCACAGCTTCGATGCCGACTTGCCCCCAAACGCCAAAGCAAGAACTATCGTGAGCAAGACCGGCGCCATTCCTTTCGTCTGCCGCTATCATCCAGGGATGCGCGGCGTCCTGCAGGTGAAGTGAGAAGATCGTGACCGCCCACACCCAGACCCTGGTCGACTATGGCAGCCTGCCGGACCTCGACCTTGCGCAGCGCTGCGCGGCCCGTGATCGCGGCGCCATCCGGCACGTGATCGCGACCAACAACCAGCGGCTGTTCCGGGCGGCGTGGAGCATCCTCAAGACGCGTGCCGACGCGGAAGAGGCCGTGCAGAGCGCTTATCTGCAGGCCTTCGACAAGATCGGCTCGTTCGAGGGACGCTCGTCATTGTCGACGTGGCTCACTCGCATCGTCGTGAACGAGGCTCTTGGCCGGCGCCGGGCCGAGCAGCGGCGGAAGCGGCATCTGGAGCAGGAGGGCGTCGCCTTGCTTGACGATTATCGCGAAGCGCTGATGCGCGGATCCGACGGCGAAACACCCGACGTCGCGCTTGCCCGGGAGCAGATCCGGAAGTTGCTTGAGCAAGCCGTTGCGCAGCTTCCCGATCAGTTCCGCACCGTGTTCGTGCTGCGCGAGATCGAGGGCCTCAGCAGCGAGGAGACCGCCGAGGCGCTCGACCTGCAGCTGGCGACGGTGAAGACGCGCCTGTTCCGCAGCCGTCGCCGGCTCCAGGAGCTGCTCGCGCCCGAGGTCGCAACGGTGCTCAACGGGGCCTTTCCGTTCGCCGGCAGCGACTGTGCGTCCCTGGCCGAACGAGTGCTCGCCAAGCTTGATCTTTAGGCCTGTTCCAAAATCCGCTGGCGCGCGGCGCGGTACTCATCGGTCGTCACGCGTCCATCCTTGTCGGTGTCGGCCATCGTCCGGAACGCCGCCGCGGCAGCCTGCGCTTCGTCCGGCTCGAGCAGGATGTCGCGGTCCTGATCGTAGAATTTGAGCGCCCAGTTCATCAGCACCCAGTCGCGCTCGAACAACGGCTGTGCCGAAGGCTGCGCCTTCAGGCTTGCGGGTGTCGGCTGGGCAGCTGCCGGCAGCCCGGCTGCAACGAGGCATAAACCGATGGTGACCCGAACCATGCGCCGTCAAACGCATGGCCGTGACCTTGTGTTCAGCCGCTGACGGTCAGCGCGCCGCGGACGGCCTTTTGGAGGGCGTCCGCACGGAACGGCTTGGTCAAAAGCGGCGCGTCGGGGGCAGTGCGCTTCACCGCCTCCGTCTCGCTGTAGCCGGAGACGAACAGGATCGGCTGCTCGGGCAGCTTGGACCGGATGTGCCGGGCGACCTCCGCGCCGGAGAGGCCCGGCATGATGAAGTCGACGATGACAAGGTCCGGAGTCTCGGACTCGAGCGCAGCGAGCGCTTCATGTCCGTCGCTCGCTTCTCTGACCCGATAACCCTGTTCCTCGAGGCTGGTGACCATGAAGCCGCGGACGTCCGGATCGTCGTCGATGACGAGCACCGACAAGGCCGACAGCGGACCGGTGGCTCCGGCAGCCTCTTCAACTGTGGCACCTGGCTCACTGACGCCGCCGTCGGCCTTGCGGAACAGCATCTTGACTGCCGTGCCCTTGCCGGGCGCGCTCTCGATCCGCACTGCCCCGCCGGACTGTCGCGCCATACCGTAGACCATCGACAGGCCGAGACCGGTGCCCTTGCCGACTTCCTTCGTCGTGAAGAAGGGTTCGAACGCGCGCTCGACGACGCTCGACGGCATGCCGGTGCCGGTGTCGCTGATGCACAGCTCGATATAGTCGCCATCGTCCAGCTCGGGATCGCCGGCGATCTCCACCGGCTTGGTAGAGAAAGTGAGCATGCCGCCATCCGGCATGGCGTCTCGCGCGTTGATGGCGAGGTTGAGGATGGCGACCTCGAGCTGTGTCGGATCGGCCATGACCGGGATCATTGCTTCGTCGAGTTTGAATTGCTTGGCGATTCCCGGCCCAAGCACATTGCGTAGCAACGGCCGCATGTTCTCGATGACAGGACCCACGAACGTTGGCCGGACCTCGAGCCGCTGCACCCTGCTGAACGCAAGCAGCTGGCCGGTCAGCCTCGCGCCCCGTTCCGCAGCGGCAAGGGCATTCTCCGCATAGCGCTTCAGCTTGGCGTCCTCGGCGCGCTTGGTGATGATGTCGAGGCCGCCCACCACGACGGTGAGAAGGTTGTTGAAGTCGTGGGCAATGCCGCCGGTGAGCTGCCCGAGCGCCTCCATCTTCTGGCTCTGGCGAAGCTGTTCCTGGGCGGTCTTCAGGTCGGTGACGTCGCGCGCCTCGAACAACAGGTAGATGATCTTCCCGTCGGGAGCGCGGACCGGCTGGACGGAGACGTCGAGCCACGCGGTCGGAACGCCTTCGCGCTCCATCTTCACGTCGGCGGTGAAGACGTCTCCCCGGGCCGCCATCGCGACCGCCTTCTTCAGTAGGCCGGCATGCTGCGGATAGGCGCGCATCGTCGGCGCTTCCCAGACCTTTTGCCCGACCGCCTGCGACGGATCGTCATGGCGCCACGCCTCCTGCCGGTTGTTCACCGCAAGGACGGTGCCGTCGGGCTTCAGCAGGACCATCACTTCCAGCGCCGCTTCGAACACGGCGCGGAACTGAGCCTCGTTGGCCGCGAGCTGGGCGGTCTGCTCCTCGACCTGCCTGCGAAGCTCGAGCTCGGCTTCCTTCGCGACGGTGATGTCGGTGCCGACGCCGATGAAGCCCACCAGCTCCCCGTCTGGGCCGAAGCGCGGCTGCGACACGGTGCGCAGCCAGCGATACTCGCCGTCGTAGCGCCTGTATCGTCCCTCCAGCGTGAACGGCTTGCGCGACGCTTCCCCGGCGATGCTTTCGGCGACGATCCGGTCGACGTCGTCGGGATGGATACGCTCCCGCCAGTCGAGGGTGCGCGCTTCTTCGAACGTGCACCCGGGCCCGCAGGCAAAGTCGGCATAAGCCTCGTTGACGAAGTCCCTTACGCGATCGAGCCGCGTCACCCACATCAGGGCCGGCGCCGAGTTGGCGATGCGGCGGAATCGCTCTTCGCTTTCGCGGATCGAGCGTTCGGCAAGCCGCTGCTCGGTGATGTCGTTGAGGACGATGCAGACGCCTTCGACCTCGTTAGTGCCGGGAACCACCCACGGGACGTAGTCGACCGTCAGCGCAAGCTTGCCGCGCACCTTGTGCTCGAAGGTCGCTGCGAAGAACTTGCGCTCCCCCGCCATCGCCGCGTCGATCAGCGGCTTGCGATCCGCGTAGCTCTCATCACCAAGCACGTCACGCAGGGTACGCCCAAGCACATCCTTGCGCGGCACCCCCATCCAGTCGGCATAGGGCTTGTTGACGAAGCGGAACCGCTCTTCCCGGTCGACATAGGCGGTCATCACCGGCAGCAGGTCGGCGAGGGCAAGGAGCCCAGGCCCCGTGAACATCGATGGCGGAAGCTCGATCGGCACCGGCAGGTCGGACGCGACGTTCGGTCCGGCTTCGAGGCCCATGCCCGTTACGCTACCTCCTCGATCGGCCATCGCGAGCGATAATTCCGGCAAATTGCGAAAGAGTCGAGCAATTTGGCTTTAACTGCAGGTCCCTTGCATAATTAGGAACAGCCGCGCGGATGTGGTAAGGCCCCCTGATCGCCGAACCACTTACGGGCACGTCGGCGGCTGAGAGACAAATCATCGCGCTCCCGTCACACGCAAGGGAGCATCATGATGCCGCGGAAGCACCGAGACGAGCTGCAGCGTACCAGCGCCGAAACCCACGCCCGCACCGCGGCAAGCCATGCTTCCTGCGAGCAGACCAGCGAAGCGATCATCTCATCGCGCACCGCCATCGCGCGCTCGCTGGAGCTACTTGGGCGGCGGTTCTACGGGCTCGACGGGGATTAGGACGGCAACCCCTTTCCCCTCGTAATATTCGGCCAGCTCCACGAGCGCCGTCCGCACCTCGGGCGTGCTTGCGAACGCCGCCTGCTGCCGGCACACGCGCGCCATCCTTTGATCTTCCTTCAGGTCCATCACGATGGGACGCCTAGCTCTCCGTCGAGTAGCCGACACTGATACAGGTGAGGCGTTCTCATGAAATCGCACGCCACGGACCTTGGTCCAGCTTCCGGGGCGTGAACGCCGGCGCTATGGGAGTGTGCGGATGTCCAATGTTCCACCCATCCATCGCCCGGACCCGGGAGAGATCAAGCGCCACCAGCAGCAGCTCGACGCCACCCTCCGCCGCATGCGCGAGCTGAAGAAGATCGGAGTGGAGTAGGACGCCGCTCTCGATGGGGATGTCGTCGGATCCATTCTTGCGGACGGATAACCAAGTCGCCATCACAACATTATCAGCCGCCGTCTGACGTAACGTGCGCATGTGACGACCCCCTCCCCCACATCGGAAGCGCGAGCCGTCACTCCTCCACCCTCAAGGCCGCGACACCGCCCGATAGCCCGAGCCCACCTGCCGGTACCAACCCCCGCCACAGCGGAAGTAGGACGCCCCGCCCTGGACCATCTTCAAACAGCCGCCCGGAAGCGACTTGTACGTCCGCCCGACCACATAAGGCTCGCGCGGCTTCGCCGGCGGCGGCGGAGGCGCGGGCGGCTCCGGCGCCCGGTCATGCACCACCACCACGTCGCGGACCACCACCGGCTCCGGATAGAGGACGAGGCCAGGGATGAAGCCGTGGCGAAATCCGCCGCCGTGCCCGCCCCCGTGAAAGCCCCCATGCGAACCACCGCGTGGACCCAGCCCGCCGGTCTGCGGCGGCATCGGCGTCGGAAAGAGCGAGGAAGGCCCCGGAAACAGCGACCCGCCGCCCGGCTGCTGGATCGGCGGAACGAGCACCCCGCCCACCTGCTGCGCCAAGGCGCTCGCAGAGGCCGAACCGACCAGCGCGCCGACCGCCGCTGCTACAAGCCGAACAGCCTTCATGCCGCGCCTCCTTGCCCGCCTTCACGAGCGAAGACCGAGACCCCGTGACGCCAGCCCTCTTACCACGAAAGGACCAGTGATGAGCGACCAAAACGAACCCGAACAACCCGCCGCGCCGAAGGCCTGTCCTGAGCCTGTCGAAGCGCCCTGTCCTGAGCCTGTCGAAGGGATGCGGACCTTGAGCCTCAACAGCCGCGAGTTCCACGAGGCGGTGACGGAACCGCGACCGTCGTGGTGCTGGGGGCCGGGACTGCCGCGCGACAAGTCGTCGTGGACGCCG
>DASVXN010000373.1:0-11240 GCA_036392635.1 Sphingomicrobium sp.
ACGGCGCCCTCCAACCTGATGCTCCCCGGCCGCTACATCCTGCAGCCGGAGGTCATGCAGGCGCTCGACGCGCAAGAGCGTGGCGCCGGCGGCGAGATCCAGCTGACCGATGCGATGGCCAAGCTGATCGGCGTCCAGCCGTTCCACGCCTACCGTTTCGAAGGGGAACGCTACGACTGCGGCAGCGCGGCCGGGTTCGTGATTGCCAACCTTGCCATGGCGCTGGAACGTGGCGATGTGGCGCCGGCTGTCCAGGAGTTCCTCTCCGCCGCGCGCTAGAGCGCGTGTGAGCCGATCCTACGCTGGTCGTTCAGCTGTTCGCGCAGCTCGCCAATCTGGATTGCTCGCTCGACCACGCGGGCGTCCAGCACCCTATTGTCGTCGCGCAAGCGCCTGACGGCACGCGCCTGCTCGATCCGCCGATCAATGCGCGCGAACAGCACTTCAAAGTGGAACGGCTTCAGGATCACGTCGTCCGCACCGGCCTCATAAGCCCGCACCGCACCCTTCGGCTCGGACTTGCCGGTGATCAGCATGACCGGAATGTCGTTCCACTGCACCTCGCCGCGGATTGCCCGCGCCAGCTCTGCTCCGCTCATCCGCGGCATGTTGAGTTCCGCAAGCACCACGTCGACCGGCAGGCGGTAAAGCTCGGCAAGCGCGGCCGAGCCACAGTCGGCAGTCGTGACGCGGTATCCGGCCTCCCCCAGGCGGCGAGCCATGACGCCGAGGTTGGCTCGGTTCGGCTCCACGACCAAGATGCGTGGGCGCTCGTCTGGTGTCTCAGGATAGCGGATGTCCATCCGCTCAGAGCTAAGCTTGAATGGTTAACGGTGCGTTAGAGACTTACGGCTCCAGCTCGACGTCCCAATAGAGATAATCGCGCCAACTCTCGTGCAGATAGTTCGGCGGGAAAGCCCGTCCATGCTCCTGCAGCTGCCAGCTCGTCGGGCGGATCGGCTCCTGCATGATGTGCATGTGCGCTTGGGCGGGTGTGCGGCCGCCCTTGCGCAGGTTGCAGGGGGCGCAGGCGGTGGCGACATTCTCCCACATGGTGCGGCCGCCCTGGGCGCGCGGTACGACATGGTCGAACGTCAGCTCCTTGTGCGACCCGCAATAGACGCAGCGGAAGCGGTCACGAAGGAACAGATTGAACCGGGTGAACGCCGGATACTCGTTCGGTCTCACGAATTGGCGAAGTGCGATCACGGACGGCAGCTTCAGCGCGGTGCTTGGGCTATGAACCTCCCGCTCGTAATGGGCGACCACGTCGACGCGCTCCAGGAACATTGCCTTGATCGCGGTCTGCCACGGCCACAGCGACAGCGGATAGTATGAGAGCGGCGTGTAGTCGGCGTTGAGGACCAGCGCCGGGCAGCTTTCGGGATGGCGGATCAGCTCAGGGTGATACATGCGAGCGCCAACAGCCTTTCGTTCGGTTCGAACCGAACTGCAGCTCCCCGCCCCGTCGCACTCAAGGTGGAGAGGGGCAATTGGCCCGTCTTCCCTTGTTGCCCACCGGATGCCAACCCGGCGTGACATGCCTATGACAGCATTTTCGATGAGTCAGCGTCAAGAGTCCTTTGGGCAACACACATCATGATCGTCACGCGCTTCGCGCCGAGCCCGAGCGGGCGGCTGCACCTCGGCCATGCCTACAGCGCCGCGATCGGTCACCAGCGCGCCCGCGAAGCCGGCGGCCGATTCCGGCTCAGGATCGAGGATCTCGACCAGACCCGCTGCAAGCCCGAGTTCGTCGGCGGCATCTACGAGGACTTGCGGTGGCTGGGCCTCGACTGGGACGAGCCAGTGCTGGTGCAGTCGGAGCGAACGGCCGAATATGGCGCCGCACTGGATCGGCTGAAGCGTCAGGGGCTCGTGTTCGCCTGCTTTTGCACCCGTGCCGATATCGCGCAGTCGCTCACCGCCCCGCATGGCGATGCCGCCACTTCATATCCCGGCACCTGCCGCGAGCTTCACGATGATCCGGAACGCCGTGCAGCGACGCCGCATAGCTGGCGCTTGAACTCCGCGAAGGCGCTGGAGATCGCCGGCTTGCCGACTTGGACCGAAACCAACGGCAGTCGCTTCGCAGCCGACCCGGCGGACATCGGCGACGCAATCCTCGCGCGGAAGGATGCTCCCGCTTCCTATCACCTCTCCTGCGTCCTCGACGATGCGGCAAGCGCAGTGACAATGGTGGTCCGCGGCGCCGACCTGCGGCCCTCGACGCCCGTCCAGCGCCTGCTGCAGACGCTGCTCGATCTGCCGGAGCCGACGTATCTGCATCACTCCCTCGTGACGCACGACGACGGCCGCCGCCTCGCGAAGCGAGACCTCGCACCGACGCTGGCGGCGCTGCGTGAGGCTGGCCGTAACGGCCCGGAACTTGTGGAGCGCCTGCTTACCGGCGAACTCCCGTCTGGCTTTCGCTTCTCGGCACCCTAAATAGGCGCCATGCGCATTATCCTCCTCATCCTGCTCCTGCTCTCGATGGCGGGGGTGCTCTACGTCCTGGCGCGCGGCGTCATCGGAATGGCTTCGGGCAAGGACGTCACGGGCGAGCAGTCTCAGATGTGGATGCGGCGCCGCGTGCTCTACCAGGGCGTCGCGATCTTCATCGTCATCGCCCTGCTCTACCTGGCCAGCGCCGCCAGCAAGTAATTGGTCAAGCTCAACAAGATCTACACGCGGACGGGCGACCAGGGCACCGCCGGGCTGGTCGACGGCAGCCGGGTCAGCAAGTCGAGCTTGCGCATGACCGCCATCGGCGAGGTCGACGAGGCCAATGCCTGCATTGGCGTCGCGATCGCTGCGCTCCATCGCGGCGGCATCGCGGATAAGCTACTCGTCATCCAGAATGACCTGTTCGATCTCGGCGCCGATGTGGCGACACCGGGTGAGGCCGAAGGGGCGTTGCGCATAGTTGCGCCCCAGGTCGAGCGTCTCGAGCAGGAGATCGACTCGATGAACGCCGGTCTTGCCCCTCTCACCAGCTTCATCCTGCCGAGCGGATCGGCGGGCGTTTCGACACTCCACCTTGCTCGCGCCGTTGTCCGCCGCGCCGAACGGGCCGCGGTTGCACTTAGCGAGGTCGAGCCGCTGAACCCGCATCTGCTAGCATACCTGAATCGCCTGTCCGACCACCTCTTCGTCTCCGCGCGCTTCGTAGCGGCACAGGAGGGCGGCGACGTGCTGTGGAAGCCGGGGGCGACCCGCACCCAAGCCTAAAGACCGTAGTGTCGGCAAGGGCACAAACAGCCGGAGGCAACGTTCAATACGCCTGAGTAACGGCCGGAGCCAGGCGATGACGAGGGCGGTTGCGATCAACTGCACGCTGAAGCGCAGCGACGGCGAGCCCTCGTCGACCGACAAGATGATTCAGCTCATCGCAGGCGAGCTCTCCAAGCACGGCGTCCAGCTCAGCGAGACGATCCGCATCGCCGATCATGACATCAAGGCCGGCGTGACCTCAGACGAAGGTCCCGGCGACGCCTGGCCGGATATTCGCCGCCGGATCCTCAGTGCGGACATACTGATCTTTGGCACCCCAATCTGGCTCGGGCAGATGTCGAGCCTCACCAAGCGAGTGCTCGAGCGGATGGATGCCTTCCTCAGTGAGACGGACGACAACGGCCGGATGCCGAGCTTCGGCAAGCTCGCGGTCGTCGGCATCGTCGGGAACGAGGATGGCGCGCACCATGTCACTGCCACGGTGATGCAGGCCCTCAATGATGTCGGCTGGACGATCCCCGCTGGCGCTTCCGATTACTGGGTCGGCGAAGCGATGCAGAAGGTCGACTTCAAGGACCTGCCGAAAGTGCCGGATGCGGTGCAGCAGGGTGCGGCCATGCTCGCGGCCAATGCCGCTCACCTCGCAAATCTGCTACAGCAGCATCCCTACGAAGGAGTGCCGCAGCCAAAGTGAGCGCCGCCCTCGATCATTCGCCATCTCACGCTGCCGGCTCGCTTGCCGAACGGTTGTTGTCGACGCGGAAGCTGACGCTCGAGCTGGCGGCTCCGCTCTCGGACGCGGATGCGACGATCCAGCCCTTCCCCGATGCCTCTCCGGCCAAGTGGCATCTCGCCCACACGACCTGGTTCTTCGAAACATTCGTGCTGCGCGATCATGTGCTCGGCTACACTCCGTTCGACGAGCGCTGGGCCTTCCTCTTCAACAGCTATTACGAGGCGGAGGGCCCGCGCCACGCGCGTCCTCGGCGAGGGATGCTGAGCCGCCCTTCGCTCGATCAGGTGCGAGATTATCGAGCGCACGTCGACGCCGCACTCGAACGCGCCTTTCCCACGCTCGCTCCGGCTGCGCTCGAGCTGATCGAGCTCGGCATCAACCACGAGCAGCAGCACCAAGAGTTGCTCCTCACCGACATCCTCGCGACCTTCGCCGAAAACCCGCTGGAGCCGGCTTATGCCGAGCTTCCAACCCCTGCCTGCTTCGCGGTCGAGCCGCTGAGCTGGCACCGCGGCCGCGAAGGCATTGTCGAGATCGGTGCCCCGAAAGATGGCTTTGCGTTCGACAGCGAGCGACCGCGACACCGGGTCTTTCTCAACCGGCACCAACTTGCCAACCGGCGCGTCTCGAACCGTGAATGGCGCGAGTTCATGGAGGATGGCGGTTACCGCACCCCGACCTTGTGGCTCTCCGAAGGCTGGGCGTGGGTCCAGGAAGCGCACATCGCCGCGCCGCTGTACTGGCATGAAGACGGGACCGAGTTAACGCTCGCCGGACGACGCGAGATCGATCTCGCCGCGCCAGTCGCGCACGTCAGCTACTTCGAGGCAGATGCCTTCGCCCGCTGGGCCGGAGCGCGGCTGCCAACCGAAGCGGAATGGGAGGATTTCGCCGCTTCGGCCGACCCGATGATCGGCAATCAGCTCGACGAGGTCGTCGCCGTCGTTCCTCGGCCCGGCGGCGGCATCTTTGGCGACGTCTGGGAATGGACGCAGAGTGCCTTTTCTTCCTACCCCGGCTTCTCGCCGGCGGAAGGCGCCGTCGGCGAGTACAACGGCAAGTTCATGTGCGGCCAGTTCGTCCTCAAGGGCGCGAGCTGCGCGACGCCGCGTGGGCACAGCCGTGCATCGTACCGCAACTTCTTCCCGCCCGGCGCGCGCTGGCAGTTCACGGGGGTTCGCCTTGCTAAAGACGCTTGATCCTCAAACTCTTGCGTTCCGGGATGACGTGCTGGCGGGGCTAAAAGCGCCTGTGCCGGCAATCCCGGCGCGCTGGCTCTACGATCGCCGCGGTTCCGAGCTGTTCGACGAGATCACGCGGTTGCCGTCCTACTATCCCACACGCACCGAAACGGCGATCTTCCACTCGATCATGCCAGAGGTCGCCGCGCGCGTGCCCGCCGGTGCTGTTGTCGTCGAGTTCGGAGCCGGGTCGCAAACGAAGACTCCGATCCTGCTGGAGGCCGTCCAACCCGCTGCCTATGTGCCGGTAGACATCTCCGGCGATTATCTCGAGCAGAGCGCCGCTGAGCTGCAGCAGCGTTTTCCCCGGATCGACGTCATCCCGGTCACGGCGGACTTCGCCCGCCCCTTCACGCTTCCGGGCGGCATCGAGCATCTGTCAAAGCTTGGTTTTTTCCCCGGATCGACGATCGGCAATTTCGTGCCCCGAAGCGCGACCGACTTGCTGCGTCAGTTCAGGACCCTTCTCGGTCCCGGCGCGCAGCTGCTGATCGGCATGGACCGGGTCAAACCCGTGCAACGACTGATCGCCGCCTATGACGATCCGGAGGGTGTCACTGCCCAGTTCAGCCTGAACCTCCTCACCCGCATCAATCGCGAGCTCGACGGCGACATCCCGGTCGAAGCCTTCCGCCATGACGCGCGCTGGAACGACATTCTCTCGCGCATCGAGATCCATCTCCTCGCGACCCGCGATGTGAGCTTCACCGTCGCCGGGCGCAGCTATTCGCTGGCCGCAGGCTCGTCGATCCATGTGGAAAACAGCCACAAGTACGGGCCACGCGGCGGCCGGGTGTTACTCCTCGCCGGTGGCTGGACGCCGGTAGCGGAGTGGTCGGACCCGGCGGGCGACTTCGCGGAGGTCCTGGCGGTGGCCGAGCCGGACAGGTTTGCGCCCTAGCAACCGTCCCGCTAAGCGCCGCCCATGATCTTCATGCTCGTCGGCATCGTGGACGTGATCCTGCAAGTCCTGATGTACGTCATTTTCGCGCAGGTGATTGTCAGCTGGCTGATCGCTTTCGGGGTGATCAACCTCCACTCCGGCGCGGTGCGCAGCATCGTCGGGGCGATCGATCGCCTGACTGCGCCGCTCTACCGGCCCATCCGCCGGCTCCTCCCGGATTTCGGCGGCATCGACTTCTCGCCGCTGGTGATCCTGCTCGTCATTGCGGTGATCCGGTCGAAGGTGCTTCCCGGCATTCTCCTTGAAGTGGGTCCGACCATCACATGACCGCGCGGCTGATCGACGGAAAAGCCGCCGCCCTGTCGATCCGCGAGCGCGTGGCGGCGCTCGTCCCGGAGTTCGAACGCCGTACCGGGCGTGCGCCGGGTCTTGCGACCGTCCTCGTAGGCGAGGATCCGGCGAGCGCCGTCTATGTGCGCTCCAAGAACCGCTCCACCGCCGAAGCGGGGATGGTCAGCTTCGCCCACAACCTGCCCGACAATACCAGCGAGGACGAGCTGCTGCAGTTGGTGGTCGCCCTGAATGCCGACGAGCGCGTCGACGGCATTCTTGTCCAGCTGCCTTTGCCGACGCAGATCAACGCTACCCGGGTGATCGAGACCATCGATCCTTCGAAGGACGTCGACGGCTTCCATCCGATGAACGCCGGGCGGCTCGCCACCGGGCTGCCCTCGCTGGTGCCGTGCACGCCGTTCGGCTGCCTTTTTCTGCTCAAGCAGGAGCTGGGCAGCCTCGCCGGGCTCGACGCCGTCGTGATCGGCCGCTCCAACATCGTCGGCAAACCGATGGCGCAGCTCCTGCTCGGCGAAAGCGCGACGGTAACGATCGCCCATTCACGCACCCGCGACTTGCCGGCAGCCGTCCGCCGTGCCGACATCGTGATCGCGGCGGTCGGCAGGGCCGAGATGGTGCGGGGCGACTGGATCAAGCCGGGCGCAACCGTCATCGACGTCGGCATCAATCGCATGCCGACCGACAATGGCAAAGGCCGCCTCGTCGGCGACGTCGCCTACACCGAAGCGGCGGCAGTTGCCGGTGCGATCACGCCGGTGCCGGGCGGCGTCGGCCCCATGACCATTGCCATGCTGATGCGAAACACGCTCGTCGCGGCCTATCGCCGCGCGGGCTTAGCCGATCCGGAGGGCCTATGATCACAGCGTTGTTGCTGGCGTCCGCGCCAGTCGCCACTGCCATTGATGCCGAGCTTGCGTTCGCCCGCGACGCGAGGCGCATCGGTCAGTGGTCCGCGTTCCGCAAGTGGGCCGCCCGCGACGCCGTCATGTTCACGCCCCAGGCGGTGTGGGCGAAGACCTTCCTCAAGAACATGAAAGACCCGCCGCGCCCGATCAGCTGGCGCCCGGCACAAAGCTATGTCGCGTGCGACGGCCGAACCGCCGTGAACACCGGTCCCTGGTTCACGCAGGACCATCGCGTCGCCGGCTACTTCATGACCGTGTGGCAGCGCACGCCCCAGGGGTGGCGCTGGGTCTACGACGGCGGCGTGCCACGGGTTAAGGGCACCGTCGGCAAGACCCCGAAGTCGGAACGCGCAAGTTGCAGCACGCCCAAGTCGCCCGCTCCCATTCCGGCGCCGCCGCCGCTCAAGGCCAGCCAGGCGCTCACTACGCCTCAGGACAATGGCCGCGGCCTGTCGGCGGACCGGACCCTCGCCTGGGACTGGGTGGTGACACCGGCCGGTCAGCGCACGTTCCGCGTATTCCTGTGGAACGGGAAGCGCTATGCGGAGGTCATCCACGCCATCGACCCCGGTCCGAAGCCTAAATGATCGAACTGTTCGGCTCGGCCTTGGTCACCTTCCTGGTGATCATCGATCCGCCGGGCTGCGCTCCCATCTTCGCCAGCCTGACGCGAGGCGCAACACCTGCGCATCGCCGAGCGATGGCGGTGCGTTCATCGGTGATCGCCTGGGCGATCCTGATGTTCTTCGCGCTGCTCGGGAAGCCGCTGCTTCACGCGCTCGGCATCAGCCTGGCGAGCTTCCGCATCGCCGGCGGCATCATGCTGTTCTTCATCGCCATCGACATGGTGTTCGAGCGGCGCACCCAGCGTCGTGAGGAGCGCGCCCATTCCATCGAAGGCACGCCCGACGCCGAGGACATCAGCGTCTTTCCGATGGCCATGCCGATGATCACCGGCCCCGGCTCGATCGCCAGTGCGATGCTCTGGGTCTCGCGCGCTGAAACGTTCGTTCATGTCGCCGTCGTTCTCGCGGCGATCACGACGGTGATGCTGATGACCATGGCCACTCTGCTCGCAGCCGGGCCCATGATGCGGCTGATCGGCGACAAGGTCGAGGCTGCGATCACCCGAATCCTCGGTGTCATCCTCGCCGCGCTTGCTGCGCAGTTCGTGATCGACGGCCTGAAGCAGAGCTTCCCGCACGTCCTCGCCTAACCGACGACCTTCCACATCCTGAAGGGCGAGTCCTTCGGCAATTGCACGGGCGACAGCCAACCCGGCACCTGCCCGCGCTGCAGCTGCGCGTAGAAGCCGTTCGGGGTCTCGGCCATGAAGATGGTCGTCGTCGAGCTGTTGGGGCAGCTGAGCACGTATTTTGCGTGATACCAGTTGGCGATATGATGCGCCTGGTCCGCCGATCCGCGCCAGAAGTTCATCACGTCGGCGATCTGCTGACCGTTGCGATGGTAGGGCCCCGCGATCGCGTCGTGCGGAGTGACGCTGATCAGGCGTGGACCGAGATCGACGAACGTCATGATCACCCCCTTCGGCTGCATCGCCACCGGACGCAGGCCCCACATCGAGCCGCAAAGGTTGTTGGCGCGGCCGATCTGTCTGTCACGCGGAGTGCTGGGCTTTTCAGGGATCAAGCCGACGACGGCGGGGATCGCCGCCCCGGCGCCGATGACGAAGATCAGGAAAGCGCCGAACACCCGAACCACCGAGTTGCTGCTGCGCCAGGCTTTCGGGAAGAGGATCCAGATCAACGCCGCCGCCCCGACCACCGCCATCAGCTGGGCGGCAGGCCCGGTTCGCGTCTGCCAAAGCAGAAGAACGGCTGCGACGATGCCGGGCAGCGCGGCGCCGATCACCCGACGGCGCAAGCCAGGGTCGCTCCAGCGACTCCAGGTCAAGACAATCCAGCCCAGCAGGCCGGTGATCGGCAGCGCCACCACGAGCGTCGCGATCCGCCACCCGTGCCTATAGACAGGCCGCGCTTCCTTGACGTGGCTGAGCCAAAGGCGCTCGACCTCAGGCGACACGCCCTCGAGCCGTTGGATGCAATGCGGCCAAGCTACGGCATGAAACGCGGCGATGAGGAGACCTGAGCCGAGCGCCAGGATGAGCCGGCGCTTCCAGTCACTCGGCGACGACCAGGCCATGCCGAACATCAGCGCGCTCCCGATCAGGGCGTCCGACAGCCAGACCGGCGACAAGGCGTCGCAAACGGCGTTCCAATTGTCGTTCGACGCGAAGATGAGGAAGGCCAAGGCCGTCCCGCCGCCGAGCGCAACCGCATACGCGCGGAGCCGCTCGCGTTCGGCGCGCTCATCAACCCAGAACAGCACCATCGCCACGCCCGCAAGCGCGAGATAGATGACCATCTCGAGCCCGATCGCCAGCGACAAGGCCGTCGAGGCGCCGAGAACGAGGCCTCCACGAACCTTCTGCGGGTCGGCGATCGCCGCGATGCTCAGCGCCAGCAAGGCGAGCTGCCAGCCATGATGGTCGATCCGTTCCGGCGTGAACATGCCGTTGGTCGAGCCCGCAAAGAAGAGAGCGCAGAAGGCGAGCAGATAGGCGGTAGACCCGACCAGCCGTCGAGCCGTCAGAGCGACCGAGAACAGCAGCAGCAGGTACGGCAGCATCGGCGCGATCGCGACCGCCCATCGCTCGGCCGCCGCCCCGCCGAGGAACGGCCTCAGGCCCAGGATCAGCCCGGCAATCGGCAGGTCGACGAGCCGTGACCAGTGGATGTTTGCGCCGAAAGGCGGGTTCATCCGGTAGTTGCGAAGGTCGTACCAGCCCTGCCCGTGTAGCAATGCGCGGACCTGCATGATCCGCATATTGTCGTCGGTGTCTCCGAGCCTGAACCAGCGGATCAGCTCCCACCGATCGAAGATCATCCAGGCGCAGAAGCCAAGCCAGCAAAGCAGCGTGATGCGGATCCAGTAGCGCGCGACCACGTCTAGCGCCCGCTGCTCCCAATCCGCATCCTTGCCTTGCATCATTTTTCCGGCTCTAGCCGCTGTACCTTCAACGGCAAACAGCCGGGACATGGCCACGAGATTAAACTTCCCCAGCGAGACGTTCGGCCAGTTGGTCCGGTTCGCGATCGTCGGCTTCAGCCTCGCGGTCGTCTACTCGGCCATCTACTGGTATCTCGCGACCTATGTGATGTCGCCGGTCGCAGCGGTCGTCATCGCCTTCCTGGTTTCGGTGAGCATCGGCTTCGTCCTGCACAGCCGCTGGAGCTTCCGCGGGCACGGGCAGCGGGAGGACCACGCACTCAAGGTCAAGTTCCTGCTGGTGCAGCTGTCGGGCTTCGTCCTGAACGAGATCTTCACTTGGGTGCTCACCGGCCCGCTGCATTCGCCGACATGGTGGCCGCTAGTGCCAGCGATCTTCGTGACGCCGTTAGCCACCTTCGCGCTCAACCGGCATCTGGTTTTCCGCTGATGGAGCGCGTCGTTTACCAGCAGATGGCGGAGCTCGATGAGCGGCACTGGTGGTACCGGGCGCGCCGCGCGATCATTGCCGACCTGATCCGCCGCGAGGCCCGGCTGCCGGCGGACGCGCAGATCCTAGAGATCGGCTGCGGCACCGGTCACAACCTTCCGATGCTCTCCGGCTTCGGCCATGTCGAAGGGCTGGAGCTCGACGACGAAGCGCGCGCGCTGTCGGAGAAGCGCCTCGGCCGCAAGGTCATGAGCTCGCCCCTTCCCGAGCTCGCAGGTGTCGAGGACAAGCATTACGACCTGATTGGCGCATTCGACGTCATCGAGCACATCGACGACGACGCGGCCGCGATCGCCTCGATTGCCACCAAGCTGAAGCCCGGCGGGCGGTTCATCATGACGGTCCC
>DASVXN010000374.1:0-3765 GCA_036392635.1 Sphingomicrobium sp.
GCCCCAATTGTCGTGCGTTGATGAAAAGCGAAAAGCTTACGCAGCTTCCTTGCTGGCGTATGCCTGGAAGATCCGTGCCAGCTGGGCGCCCGGTTCGGCGACGGTACGGGCGATCTTGGTCGCGGGTGCCTGGATAAGGCCCACGATGGTCGCGCGCAGTTCGTCGAGCGAGGGAAGCTCGGCCAGCGCCTTGATCCCGTTCACGTCGAGGACGGTGTCACCCATCGCGCCGCCGACGATCTCGAACTTGTCGGTCGTCTTGGCGAAATCGACGGCCACCTTGGCCGCCGCAACGGGGTCCGGAGACGTCGCAAGCGCGGTCGGGCCCTTCAGAAGGTCGCCGATCGGCTTGTAGCGCGTGTCCTCGAGCGCAATCAGGGCAAGTCGGTTCTTCGCAACTTTGAACTGAGCGCCAGCGTCACGCATCCTCAGGCGCAGGTCCGTGGACTGCGCCACCGTCAGACCGAGGTTGCGAGTGATCACAACCACGCTCGTGTCGGTGAAGACTTGCTTCAGCTCGGCGACCAGATCGGCTTTTTGCGAACGATCCATGCCAACTCCAAAGTTTCGACCGAAGCGGAATGCCTCGATCGAGCTTCAACAAAACCCAGGCGCTAGCGCCTGGGCACTCAAAGTCCGTGGGGGCATTGATCGGCGGCGCTGCATCGGCAACGCACGACGAGACGCAATTGAGCGCCTCGAATGAACTCTGTCCCCGTCTAGGCTGCGGATTAAGGAGGGAACCTCCAGCAGCTGTCTCGGACGGCTTCACTCCGGCCGGAGCCGGTGCGAGCGCGCGCCTATAGCCAAATCCCGAGGAAGATCAACCCACTGGGTGAGCTTTCAGCCACGCGGCCGTCTCACTGCGGATCCGGTCGCGACTGGCAGCGCGCCAGCGGATGCGGGCGACGGCCTGGGCGATCGGCTTGCGGTTCTCGGCGCTGAACGTCTTTTCGCCATAGCCCTCAAGGCGCGGAATCAGCGTCAGGTCGCTGCTGCCGGAAATCAGCCCCGCAACAAAGCGTGACCGGCCGGAGAGATCGACCAGCGGATCGACCTGACTCAGGTGCGAGAGGACGAAGTCGAGGGCAAGTGCCGGATGCTGGCGAGCGACCGCGGTGATCATGCCCGCGCTTGTCGTCTTCCCCGGCTCGCTGGTGATCGCGAGATCGAGCGCCCGCCGCGCGAGAGCTTCATCCTTTGTACCGCCGAGAAGCTGGTAGAGCGTCGTCCGCTCGACCGAGCCCTGGGTCGACTGTGCAGCGGCATGCAGCGCGTCCCACTGCGTTGCCGTAGCGTTGCGTGCGACGACGCCAAGCCATGCGGACTTGAGCGAACCCTCGATAGCATTGCGATCCTTGAGCCAGGCGGTGAACAGGCGATTTGCCTCACCGATCACTGCCGGATCGCCGATGCCGCCGAGTTCCTCGATCAGCGTCGGGCGAAGCTGCGCGTCGATGGGAGACTCGCCGGCGCGAGGCGTGAGCCCAATCGCCTGCAGCCGGGGGCCGAAGGTCCGGCTCATGCGCGCCGCGATTGCTGCCCGCGAGGAGGCGTCGCCTTCGAGTGTGTCGTACAGGCTCGACCAGTCGCCCACCGCCCGTGCGACCACCTTGCCGTGAGCCGTCGTCGACACTGCGGCGTCGAGGTCGAGCGCCCAGGCCATCGGCTGATAGCCGCCGCGCGACATCGCCATGGCGTTTGCCATCGTGCCGTACTGGTCGACGGCGCTGAGCTTCGGGAAGGCTCCCCGGATCGCCGCGGCTTGCGGCGCGGCATACAGGGTGCGGAAGTAACCCGTCTGGCCCGGATTGATGAGGAGCGGGCCGCAGCCTGCGACGCTCAGCGGCGTCGAGCGGCTCTGAGTGATCACCTGCGTTGCCTCGCCGCCCGCGGTTGCACGCACCGGCACGTGCCACGTCAGCGGCGATGCGGCCGCCTGCTCACGCCGGTCGCTCGAGAACTGAGTCTGCGTCAGCGTCGTCACCGTACGGCCGGCGACGCACTGCACCGGTTCGACCGTGATCAGCGGAACGCCCGGCTGCGACGTGAAGTCGTTGGCGATGGCGGTGAGCCCCTTTGCACCCGCGCCCTCGACTGCCGCCCACAGGTCCGGCGTGCGCGTGTTCTGGTAGGCGTGACGGCGCATGTAGGACTGGATGCCGTTCCGCCAGGTGTCGGCGCCGGCAAACCCCTCGAGCATCGCGATCACCGACTCACCTTTCTGGTAGGTAATGGTGTCGAACGCCTGGTTCGCCTGCTCGACCGTGCGCACCTGCTGGACGATCGGGTGCGTCGTCGCGAAGGAGTCGAGGCTCATCGCCGCCTCGCGCGAAGCGACATGATCGACGTCCGCGCCCCAGTCGGGGTGGAAATGCTCGGTCGTGCGGTTCTCCATCCAGCTGGCGAAACCTTCGTTGAGCCACAGGTCGTCCCACCACGCCATGGTGACGAGATCGCCGAACCACTGGTGCGCCATCTCGTGCGCCTCGACCGAGAAGATCGCCTGTCGCTCGCTCTCGGTGGTGATCGCCGGATCGTTGAGCAGGATGCGCTCGAACGTGAAGATCGCGCCCCAGTTCTCCATGGCGCCGAAGAACTGCGACTGGCCCGGCCCGGCGACGTTGTCGAGCTTCGGGAGCGGGTAGGGCGTGCCGAAATAATCATTGTAGTAGGGCAGGATCTGCGCCTCGGCGTCGAGAGCGAATTGTGCCTTGGAGGCATTGCCGCGCGACATCACGATACCGACCTCGCGGCCGCCCGCCTGCTTGGTGATCCGCTCGAAATCGCCCGTCGCGAAGAACAGGAGGTAGGATGACATCGTCGGCGTCGTCCGGAAGCGCACTTCCTTCAGGCCGCCGGGGAGTGCACGAGAGCCCGCGGCCGGCATGTTGCTGACCGCCATTTCGCCGGCCGGTACGCGAGCCGTGAGGTCGAAGGTCGCCTTGTAGTCGGGCTCGTCCCAGCTCGGAACGAAGCGGCGAGCATCGGCCGCCTCGAACTGCGTGAACAGCGAGCGGGCGTCCTTGCCCTCCTTGTTCTTGTAGTCGAGCGCGAAGAGGCCGTTCGCCTGCGTGTTGATCTTGCCGGAATATGCGAGCTCGAGCTGGTACGCACCGGGCGCGAGCGAGCGCGGGAAGGTGAAAGTTGCGGTCTGCGCGTCCGCATCGACGGCCACGCGGCCGGCGATGGCTGCACCGCCGCTCGCCCGGCGAACGGTGGCGGAGGCGAAGCTCAGGTCCGCAGCGTTGAGCGTCAGCTGGTTCGTCGCCTTTACGACCTCGAGGTCGATCGCAACCTGCCCGTCGAAGGTCAGCTTCTGCGCGTGGGGAGTGACCGTCAGCGCGTAATGGCGGGGGATGGCTGTCCGCGGCAGTTGGGTCGGCAGGGTCGTGTCGACCGTGTCGCGCTGCGCGCTGGATTGCGCGGCGACAGCGGCAGGAACGAGCGAGGCGAGCGCCGCCGACGCGAGCAGGGCAACAGCGAATTTCATGGAAGACCTCCGGGGCGCGGCGGAACCTTGCCGCGAGCGCGCGCTAGCGCGGCCCCTAACCAAAGAAAAGGCCCGGGCGACGCTTGGTCGTCCGGGCCTTCCCCTTTTGAACGCTGTAGAGCTTACTCGCCGCGTTCGCCACGCTGAGCCGGCGGAGGCGGCGGGGGCGGAGGCGGCGGCGGGCAGGTCGCCGTCGCGTCGATCACGCTGCCGTCCGGGCACGTCTGCGTTGCCGGCGCGGGAGGCGGCGGCGGCGGAGGCGGCGGGGGCGG
>DASVXN010000375.1:0-2919 GCA_036392635.1 Sphingomicrobium sp.
AGCGGCTGGCGCATCGAATAGACGTCGATGCCGGGACCGGCCCCGACGGTGTATTCGCCCTTCAGCGCCTGCGGGATGCCGCAGCAATATTCGATGACCTCGAGCCCGCGCTGAACGTCGCCCTTCGCATCGGCGATGACCTTGCCGTGCTCGCTGCTGAGCAGGTGGGCGAGGTCGTCCATGTTCCGCTCGACCAGCTCCTTGAACTTGAACATGACGCGGGCGCGGCGCTGCGGGTTGGTCGCGGCCCAGGCCGGCTGGGCTGCCTTCGCAGCATCGACGGCCCTCTGCAGGTCGGCTGCGGTGCCGAGCCGGACACTGGCCTGGACCTGCCCCTGGTTCGGGTCGAACACGTCGGCCTGCCGCTCGCCCGAAGCGAAGGTGGAACCGCCGATGAAATGGTCGATGCTGCGAAGCATGTTACGCGTCCTGAGTCTGCTGTTTTGAGGTTGCGGCTCCCCTAGTCCTTCGCTCAGGCCATGGCTAGGCGGGGGCCATGAGGGGCACTCCACCAGTCGACCGTGCCGCCGAGCCGCACGTCGTGCTCGGCATGGGGCTACGGCTGTTCAGCGCGCTCGCGCTCGCCCTCATGTTCGCCGGCGTGAAGTGGGCGGGCCAGCACGGCGTCGGCGTCGTCGAAGGGCTGTTCTATCGTCAGATCGGCACGATGCTGTGCGCCGCGGCGTGGGTAGCGGTCGGCCCGGGCTTCGCCTCGATCCGCACGAGGCGCTTCCGTGCCCATGCTGCCCGCATGGCGATCGGCCTGGTGGCGATGGGCCTGAACTTCCTGACCATGATGCTCCTGCCGCTCGCCGAAGCCACGGCGATCGGTTTCTCCGTTCCGATCTTCGCAACGCTCCTCGCCGCGATCGTCCTGGGCGAACCGACGGGGCGCTGGCGCTGGGGCGCAGTGATCGTTGGGTTCCTCGGCGTCCTCGTGGTCGTTCAGCCGGGCAGCGGGCATATCGCGGCCTACGGCGGGCTCGTCGCCGTGGGAGCAGCATTGTGCACGGCGTTCGCGACGATCGCGATCCGGCATCTCGGCGCGACGGAGAGTGCCGCCACCACCGTCTTCTGGTTCGGCGCAACCTCGCTGGTGCCGCTCGCCGTCATCATGCCGTTTGTTGCGCACGTGCACACGACAGGCGTCTGGATCGAGATCGCAGGGTTCAGCCTCGCAGGCGGAATCGCACAACTTGCCCTCACCGGCTCACTCCGGCTGGCGCCTGTCTCGCTCGTGATGCCGCTCGATTATTTCTCGCTGCTCTGGGCGACTTTGCTCGGCCTGTTTCTCTTCGGCCAGGCGCCGTCGCAATGGACCTGGCTCGGCGCTCCGATCGTGATCGCGTCCGGTCTCGTCATCCTGTGGCGGGAGCACCGGCTTCGGATCACTGGAAATGCGGTGGCGGCGGTGCCAGAAGTCAACGAATGAGACTGTTGCGCACCGCCATCCTCCTTTCCTCCACCCTCAGCATCGCTGCCGCACCGGCGCCGTCGACCGATGCCAAGCTCCGCAAGCTCGTAGAGCCGGTCAGCCAGCAGCAGCTGCGGCGGACGATCGAGACCCTGGTCAGCTTCGGCACGAGGCACACGCTATCGTCGCAGACCGACCCCCAGCGGGGCATCGGCGCCGCGCTCGAATGGACGCGAGGCGAGTTCGGCCGCTACTCCGCGGCCTGCGGCAATTGCCTGACCATCGTCGATCCATCGCAGGTCGTTACCGGCACGCGCATCCCGACGCCGACGCGGGTGCGCGACATGGTCGCGATCCAGCGCGGGAGCGAGCGGCCCAACGACGTCGTCATCATCCAAGGCCACATCGACAGCCGGGTCACCGACGTGATGAACGCGACGGCCGATGCACCGGGTGCCAACGACGACGGATCGGGTGTCGCGGCCGTCATGGAAGCCGCGCGGGTTCTGTCCAAGCACAAGTTTCCCGCCACGATCGTCTATGCCGCTCTGTCCGGTGAGGAGCAGGGGCTCTACGGCGGCAAGGTGCTCGCCGACTACGCCAAGTCGCAGGGCTGGAACGTGGTGACGGTCCTCAACAACGACATCATCGGCAACAGCTGCTCGTCGGACGGCCTCTGTGACTCCACCCATGCCCGCGTGCTTTCGGAGGGGCCCCGGTCCCAGGGCGAGGCGGAGCTCGCCGCGCCGACGCACAGCCTTGGCGGTGAGAACGATGCGCCCTCTCGCAACATCTCGCGCTATCTCGACAGCCTCGCCGACCGGCTGAAGATCGGCCTGGACGTGCGGCAGATCTGGCGAACCGATCGGTTCAGCCGCGGCGGCGACCACATCCCGTTCCTGCAGATGGGCTATCCGGCGGCTCGCGTCAGCGTCGCCATCGAGAACTACAACTGGCAGCACCAGGATCTCAGGACCGAGAAGGGCATCCGCTACGGCGACACGATCGACCATGTCGATTTCGCCTACCTCGCGAAGATGACCAAGCTGAACATCGCGGCGCTTGCCTCCATTGCCAGTGCGCCGCCGCCGCCTGAACCGAAGGTGGAGGGCGGCGTGAGCACCGATACGACGGTCACGTGGGGACACCTTCCTGCCAACGCTTCTAGCTATGTCGTTCGGTGGCGCAGGACGGACGCGAACAATTGGGAAGTCTCTCGAGCTGTCTCAACCTCAAATTGCCGTACCGTAGCTGAGCCACAACCAGCTGGGTCAGTGCTTACTTCACAGCGCATCCGTATCGAATGCGGTCTCGTCATTCCGCATGTGCGCGTCGACGACTGGGTGTTCGGCGTTGCATCGGTGAGCAAGGACGGATTCGAAAGCCCCGTCGCTTCAGCGGTGCCGGGCGGCGCGTTCCGTCCCTATGTTGCGCCTCCGAACAAGTGACCGGCGTAGTCGATCGTGGTCATTGGCTAGCGTGACACTGTAGCGCCTCTCGCGCGT